>JAMOPX010000150.1 GCA_027064285.1 Desulfobacterales bacterium
ATGAGGCAGCAATTTGGTGGCTACTAATAAAATTAGATGGAAATTTTCCTAAAAGGTTATTTTAAACATATGCTAAAACTTAGTAAGAAATATTATTTACTCTCTCCTAAAGATAAATATCAAGCTCTATATCAAAATCCTAATCTTAAAATGAGTCTTGTTCAAAAGAAGGCACAAAACTTATATAAAGTATATAATTTTATAGAATATATAATTTTATAGAAAGAGAGAGATAAAGTAGAGTATTGGAATAATCTAAAATAAATTCTTAATCCGAAATAATAAAAAATATAGAATTTATTTATAAGTAAGAGTAAGATAAGAGTAAGAGATTCAAAAATTAAAATAAGGAGGAAAAATAATGAAAGGAAAAGTTAGAAGGTGTGTTGGTGTTTTTGTTTTGTTGTTTGTGCTTTTAATGGGAACGGTATGGGCGCAAAATGTGACACTTGAGGATATGAAAAGAGGGTATGTAGCTGGTGAGATTTTGGTTAAATTTAAGCCTGAAGTATCAGATGAAAATATTGAACAGGTAATAAAACAATATAATTTGAAAAAGTTGCGCTATTTTCAGTTAATAAATGTATTTCATTTTAAAACAAAAGGTGATATTTTTAAAATAATAAAGGCCCTCAAAAAGACAGGTTTGATTCTTTATGCTGAACCTAATTATATTTATAAGGCTAATGTTGAACCTAATGATCCACGCTGGGATGAGTTATGGGGATTAGCGAAAATTCAAATGCCAAAGGCATGGGATATTACTACGGGCAGAGATATAGTAATTGCAGACATTGATACTGGTATTGATTATTATCATGAAGATTTAAGAAATAATCTCTGGGTAAATCCAGGTGAAGATATTGACCATGATGGGATAGCAGAAATGAGTGATTTAAATGGAGTGGATGATGATGGTAACGGATATGTAGATGACTTAATTGGATGGAATTTTGTAAATGATACAAACAATCCTTATGATAAAACTACAATTTTTAATCCAGGACATGGCACACACACAGCGGGGACAATTGGAGCGGTTGGAAACAATGGTATAGGTGTGGTTGGTGTGAATTGGCATGTAAAGATTATGGCTTTGAAATTTCTTAATAAATACGGAAGTGGCTCCACAGCAGATGCTATAAGGGCAATAGAGTATTATACAATGATGGGAATAAAAATTAGTAATAATAGCTGGGGTGGAGGCAGTTATTCGCAGAGCTTGTATGACGCAATTATGGCTTCAAAAAGTTTATTTGTCGCCGCGGCAGGAAATGACGGAAGAAATAATGATCGAACACCAAGTTATCCCGCCTCTTATAATTTAGAAAATATTGTGGCAGTAGCAGCTACAGATTCAAATGACCAGTTAGCTTGGTTTTCTAATTATGGTGTAAAGTCAGTTGATTTAGCATCCCCTGGTGTAGATATTCTAAGTACTTTGCCAGGAGATGATTATGGAAAATTAGATGGTACCTCCATGGCTACCCCACATGTGACAGGAGTGGCAGGACTACTTTTAGCTTATAATTCCGATTTTACACCTAAGGAGCTTAAGTGGTATCTCTTAAAAGGAACTGATTATTGTGGCCTATCTGTTTTGAGTAGGGGAAGATTAAATGCCTCTAAATCTTTAGAACTTGCTAAACAAACTCCAGTAGTAACCGTAACCATAACGCCTTTAGGTTCAACTACAGTTCAAAGGGGAGATACAGCTTCATATAAGATGACCCTTCAAAATAACACTGATCAGACAGTTGATGTAAGTGTCATGATATATGCTGTTTTGCCAAATGGTAAGGAAAAGGTCCTGCAGAAGTTTGAACAAACCCTTTCTCCTTCTCAAACGTTTACCCAGAGTTATGAGGTTGCTGTACCTATCAATGTACCTTTAGGTAGCTATCTGCTTGTAGGTCAGGCCCAAACAGCAAATAGCTTTGATGAATATCCAGTTAATTATGAGATAACACAGTAGGAAATATAAAAACTTGTAGAGAGAGAGATTGTAATACCAATTGCTTATGAAAGAGACATATTGCGTTATGCAAACATTCCAGATTTTACTTCCGTATATAGTATGGCTTTGTTGTAAGCAATTGGTATAATACTAAATATAGTGCGGCGTCAGTGTTGAAAGTTTATATTATTATAGATTTAATGCAAATTTAGATAGTCCATTGCAAATGGATTGTTATCTCCAAAAGGGGATGTAAGGGCATATTTTGGCGTATACGTAGAGCAGATTTTCTTATATGGATAGTTTTTTATAGTATTCCGCAAAATTTGATGTTTGGCGGAATACTATAGTTTTTGTAAAAAATTTGGATGAAATAACTTGTAAAAAATAAGTTTTGCCAAAAATCTGAAATGAGAGTATAGTTCATACAAAATGATCCTAATTTATTTCTCACCGAGAATTGCTGGTTTGAGACAATTTTCGAACAGGATCAGAAAAATTGGCAAATAAACAACAAAACATGTAGAATACATATATGCAAAAAAGGTATCTATTTCTTCTTATATTTATCCTTTTGCTTTTAAGCCCTAATGTAAATGCAAATAAATACCCAGGGGCTCATCTTGTTTTAAAAAAAGAATCAGAGATAATCACTTATTTTAAAGATGGTTCATATATAGACGAAGACGAGGTCTTTTTGCTTGTCTTAGATCAGCAGGGGAAATTAGAGGCTCAGATCCAGTCATTTTATGTGAACAAACATTATTGCCGGTTTGAGCTGAAACTCTTGGAAGTTATAAAACCTGATGGGAAAAAGGTAAAAATAGATATACATAAAAACAGCCGCTGGGAGGCACCAACTTCTGATGTAGAAATGAATATATATGACCCAAATACCAAAATACTAAAAGTATTTGTCCCTGATCTTCAGCCATTGGATATTATCCATTATAAAGTTAAAAAAAAGGTTTTTAAACCAATTATTGCAGGCCAAATCTATGGAATGGTAGTTATTCAACAAGATTTTCCTGTTGATCTGTATTCTTTAAAGATTATTCTACCAAAAGATAAGAACTTACATTTCTTAATAAAAGAAAGGACAGGAAAGGTTTCTTTTGAAAAACTATCATCTAAGGATAAGAAAGAATATAGCTGGCGTTTTGAAAAGATCCCCATGCTTGTTCCAGAACCTAATATGGTTCCGTTTCACCGGGTCGCTATGAGGCTTCTTTTTTCTACACTCTCATCTTGGCAGCAGGTTTCTAAATGGTATTACAACCTTGTTGAACCAAAGCTAAAACCAACCTTAGACATAATGAAAAAAGCAAATGAACTTATACACGGGAAAAAAGATGAATTACAGAAAATAAAAGCTTTGTTTTACTTTGTTGCTCAAAAAATCAGGTATCTTGGCATCACCGCAGAGTCTTATAAACCCGGATTTGAACCTCATGATGTAAGTCTGACATTCACAAGAAAATACGGAGTATGCAGAGATAAGGCTGCCCTGCTAGTCTGCATGTTAAGGCTTGCTGGCTTTCGAGCTGCTCCAGTGCTGATCAGCATGGGAAACAAGTTAGATAAAGAGGTAGTGGTTCCGTATTTTAACCATGCAATAGCAGCTGTATTAGATAATGAAGGGAATCCTATCTACTTCTTAGATCCTACTTCAGAAACAAGTAAACAACTTCTGCCAGATTATGACAGAAATTCTTCCTATTTAATTGCAGATAAAATGGGTAGTGATTTAGGTATAACTCCTTCAAATGTGCCAGAGAAGAATCTTATTGTGATAAAAATAAAGGATAGATTAAAGAAAAATGGTGAGATTGAAGGGACTATATCTGTTCAGTCATTTGGCTTTGTAGATACTGTATTTCGAGCTATTCTGTTAAATAAAAGCTTTGAGGAACAGAAGAGATTTTTGATCAGATTCCTCGAAGGAAAAAGAAAGGGTCTGCGTATAGAAGAAATCCATTTTTCTGATCCAGAAAACAGAAATATATCATTCAGGTTTTGGGGAAGATTTAAAGTAGATAACTCTGTTTCTTTCCTGAAAGACAAAATACTTCTGTGGCCTGTTAGTGCTTCTAAATACATTGGCCTTCTGGATCATTGGATTTTAAACAAGGCAAACCTTATTAAGAGGAAATACCCTCTGAGGTTTGGTTATGTATTCGCAGACATGTGGACAGAGGAAATGGATTTAAGTGCTTTTAAAGATGAAATAAAAGAGTTACATTTGCCTGTAAGCTTGAATAAAGAAAATGAGATTTGCTCATCTTATTCATCTTTTTCTTTTTCTCCGGAAAAACCGGCACTGCGGATAAATAGATTCTTTTCTTTAAGAAAACCAGAGGTTTCTGCTGAACAGTATCCTTTTGTTACAAGATTTCAGCATGATA
Source organism: Desulfobacterales bacterium (assembly GCA_027064285.1). Taxonomy (GTDB): domain Bacteria; phylum Desulfobacterota; class DSM-4660; order Desulfatiglandales; family JALVZP01; genus JALVZP01. Next base: position 4,363 of record JAMOPX010000150.1, read on the forward strand.
TAAAGTACGAATATTTCTTTCCTATAATGATTATAAGGAGATGATAGATAAAGATATTTTTATCCAGGTACTACTTAAAAAAGCAAAGGTTTTACCAGTAGGACATCATCTTGACATCAGACCATACAAAAGAAACAGGAGTGTTCTTTTGATCAAAGAAACAGAAGACTCTTTTAAGATAGTAGAAAATGGATTTTATAAGAATGAATTTGAGACTAATCTTAAAGGTTTAAAAAAGATCCTCAAAAAGATTCTAAAACTTGAATTTCCAAGAAGTCACAAAATAAGGGTTTACAATATGGGAAAATACATAAATTTTGTGCTGTTATTATTTGTAATGCTATTTACTATTTTTTCTTCTAATCTCTTTGCAGAAAGCTTCTCAGAGTGTCTCAAAAAAGCAGATGCAATAAATGAATTTATACACAAAACATATAAGGTCAATCCAGACGGAAGCTATACAATGAAGCTAAAAATGCAGGTTTACATAAAGACCTATAAAGGAAAAAAGGATTGGGCTGACTACAGGATTCCTTACAACTCAGCATATCAGAAAATTAGAGTAGATAAAGCAGAAACCATACTCCCTTCTGGTAAGGTAATATCTGCCACCAAAAAGGAGATCCAAGATATACTCGATCCTTCTACTTCTCAGAGTTCTATCTATTCAAAAGCAAGACTAAAAATAATCAATTTTCCTGCTGTAGATGTGGGAACAAAGATAAGATTTCAAATAACCTTAAAGTCTAAATGGGGATTTTGGGCAAGGGAATCGTTCAGGCTCACAAATCCTACAATTGTTAAAAAAGTAGAGCTTATGATCCCAAAGGATATGAAAATCTTGATAAGATTAAAAGATAAAAAAGTAAGATCTAATGTTTTTAAGAAGCAAGGCTTTCTCATATATACGTGGACAGGGGAAAAGCTTCCGTCCATACATAAAGAGCCTTACGCGCCTCAAATAGAAAACCAGCCATTTTGTCTTCTTGTATCTTCTTTTGATTCCTTAGAAAAAACAGCTTCTTTTTTTTGCAAAAGGGTTTATGCTGTAAAAAATTATAAACTTAATCTCCCTGAATGGGCAAAAAAGAAAAATCCAGATTTGCTTTATAAAGAACTTATATCTCGCGTAAGCATATATTACATAGGTCTTTTTGATACTGATTTAAAACCCCAGTCTTTTTCTGTCACACTGAGAAAGCTATATGGCAGTCCTCTGGATCTTGCATTCCTTTTTGCACAGATATTGAAAGAGCAAGGTATAAATGCACATTTTGTGCTGGTTAACACTACAGGGATCTTTCTTGATAAGCTGGATCGAATAATTTACCCTGAGTTGTTTGATCAGGTCCTTGTGTATGCTAAAGGACACTTTTATTCTTTTACGGATAAGGATGCGCCTGCGGGCATAATCTGCGATTCAGACACCATCGGGTTAGATCTGGATCTAAAAAAGCTAATTACTATTCATGATGTACTTCCTAATGTTACAAATACCTTATTGAGTATAAGAGCATATCCGCATGGATATGGAATAGGATGGCTCAAAAAAGAATTTCTGGGAAAAGCTACAATAGATATTAGAAAAAAGCTTCGTTATGCAAAGGGTGAAGAGTTCAGAATAAAGATATCAGAGCTCTTTCATCAAGTGGATCCAGTCTTAAAACCATATAATGAAAAACCCTTTATTAAAGGCGTAAATGAATTAGCTCAAAAAGTAGAGTTTAATTTTAAGTTCAGATTAGATCCAGTTTTTATGGAATCAGATTCAGCTGATCTTTTTCTACTGCCTGAATCAGAACTTATAAAATATTACAATTGTTTGGTAAAAAGACACTATGGTCTGGCTGTTGTTGAAACTAAGACAGAAAGGCTTGTGCTTAGGTTAAGTTTGCCTAAGGGCTTAAAGCCTATCTTTGTTCCATCCAGTGAAGAAGGTAAAATTGGGCTTTTAAAGTGGAATATAAAAACAAGCTGGAAAAAACATACCCTGATATTTATCAGAGAAATTACTCTTAATAGAGGAATTCTTGGGCCAAAAGAATCATCTTTGATGCTAAAGAAGATAAAACAGATAGCTGATCCTAAGCATAGGGTATTACTATTTCAAAATACTGCTCCTTTGTCTTGTACTTGCATTAACTTAAAGAAGGCAACCAAGGAATGGAACAAAAGATGGAATGAGTGGCAAATTGGAAAAGGAAACATCTATTTGACAATTTAACCTAATCTGGTATTTTCTCCCCTGATGAAACCATATCAAGAAAAAAGGGTCTTAGTTACAGGAGGCGGAGGCTTCTTAGGATCCCATCTGTGTGATAAGCTTGTAAGTATGGGATATGATGTGCTCTGCGTAGATAATTTCTTTTCTGGCTCTAAGAAAAACATAATACATCTATTAGAAAAACCAAATTTCGAACTTATAAGACACGACATAGTACACCCGCTTTATTTAGAAGTAGATGAGATATACAATCTTGCATGTCCAGCATCTCCTATTCATTATCAGTACAATCCAGTGAAAACCATAAAAACCAATATAATGGGCTCAATTAACATGCTCGGCCTTGCAAAAAGAGTGAAGGCAAAGATCCTTCAAGCATCTACAAGTGAGATATATGGAAATCCGGAAAGGCATCCTCAAAATGAATCATATTGGGGAAATGTCAATCCCATAGGTTTAAGAGCATGCTATGATGAAGGAAAAAGATGTGCTGAAACCCTGTTCTTTGACTATCACAGGCAGAACAAGGTGAGGATAAAGGTGATCAGGATATTTAACACCTATGGTCCAAGAATACATCCCGAGGATGGGAGAGTAATAAGCAACTTTATTGTTCAGGCACTGACAAACAAGGATATAACTGTTTATGGAGATGGTTCACAGACAAGGTCTTTTTGCTATGTAGATGACATGATAGAAGGCATCATAAAAATGATGGAAGAAACTCCAGATGATATAACAGGACCAATAAATTTAGGAAATCCAGAAGAAAAAAGTATTTTAGAAATAGCAGAGCTTGTATTAAAGCTCTGCAAGAGCAAATCAAAGATAGTATTTTTGCCTCTTCCAAAAGATGATCCTGTAAGAAGAAGACCCGACATCAGTCTTGCAAAAAAAGTGTTAAAATGGGAGCCTAAGATACCATTAGAGGAAGGACTCAAAAGAACCATAGAATACTTTAAGTCTATCCTATGAGCTCCCCAACAGATGAGATTACAGGTATTATACTTGCAGGTGGAAAAAGCCTGAGATATGGGCAGGACAAGGCTTTTATCTCTTTAAACGGTAAGTTCCTGATAGATAAGGTCATTTCTGTAATGAAGCAGGTCTTTCAGAATGTAATCATAATAGCTAATGAACAAAAAAAATATTCAGGATTTGGTCTGCCTGTATATGAAGACATAATCAAAGGTATAGGTCCTATTGGAGGAATACTTACTGGAATAACCTACATTCAAAAAACCGCAGGATTTTTTGTTGCATGTGATATGCCTTTTCTGAATCCTGAACTCATAGCTTATATGGTTAAGATAAGAAATGGATTTGACGTGGTAATCCCCAAAATCGGCAAAAACATAGAACCACTTCATGCCATATATACAAAAAATTGTCTGCCTCACATAAAGGAAACTATATATAAAAAAGCATATGGGATACGAACCTTTTTTTCAAAGGTGTCTGTTAGATATGTAGAGAAAAAAGAAATAGTAATCTATGATCCAGAGCTGAAATTTTTGGTTAACATTAATACGCCTGAAGATATGAGGACCTTCTCCAAGCCATGAGCTTTTATGGGAGTTTTCATTACGGTTTGGATGGGTCTGAGGTGGAGGTAGTCCTGATGAAGGATAAGCTGAACCTGCCGAACAGGAAGGTAGGAGGTGAAGAGGAGAGGGAATTCCTTTCCCGCTACCTACGTTCTGTAGTTGTCCATAAGGACAGACACCCTGGAGTGGAGCACCAGCTCCAGGCTCTGTTGGTGGTGGGAGACGAAACTCAGCCTGAGATGGTGTTGGTGAACACTCTCATCACTGTTAGAGACTACGGGACTTCACCGAGGTGCAGTTTAACCCCTTTATGGGAGGTAGCTTAAATGCCAATTAAACAGATAAAAGTTTTTGTAGTGGATGCAGAAGAGAAACCGCTGCTACCTACTACACCTGCAAGGGCAAGAATACTTCTAAAGAAGGGTAAAGCTAAGGTTTACAGAATGATTCCCTTTACCATTCAGTTAAGCAAGGTTATTAACGACCCTGCTGGAAAATTTACTGCCTCTGTTGATGATGGAGCTAAATGGGTAGGAATTGCTGTAAAAGGGAAAGATGAAATTGTTTTTGTAGCTAATGTGAGACTCAGGCAAGATGTAGGCAGAAAAGTCAAAGAAAGAGCAATGTATCGTAGAAACAGAAGGAGCAGGTTAAAGTATAGACCTGCAAGGTTTTTGAACAGGAAGAGAGCTAAAGACTGGCTACCACCGTCTATCAGATATAGAAAAGAAGTTGTTTTGAGAATCCTCAATGACTTAAAGAAATTTCTCAACATTACGGAAGTTGTTATTGAACAGGTCAGATTTGACATTTCTTCTCTTGTAGCTGGAAGAAAACTTGTAGGAGCAGAATTCCAACAGAAAAGATATGAAGGAAGAAGCTTTAGAGAAAAAGTTCTTAAAAGAGACAATTACACCTGTCAGATTTGTGGAATCAAAGAGAATCTTGAAGCTCATCACATAATTCCAAAAAGCAAAGGAGGAACGAATCTTGTAGAGAATGGAATTACCCTCTGTAAGGACTGTCACAGAGCAGTTCATGAAGGAAAGATAAAAATAACTGCTAATATTCTTTTCTTAAAAGCTCCATCAGCAATTCAGCAAGGAAAGTGGTGGTTATACAGGAAGTTAAAGGAACAGTTTAAAAAAGTAGAAATAACTTTTGGTTATCTAACAAAGAAGAAGAGAGAAAAACTCAATCTTCCTAAGGACCATTATGCAGATGCTTGTGCAATGCTTAACTGCAATCATGTAGTTTCTCCTGTTTATCTCCTCCTTCCACGAAGAAGGAGACCTGAGATAAACAACTCCACAAAGAAGCATGAAGAATATAGAGGATTCAGACACTTTGATCTTGTAGTTGCTTATCATAGAACTAAAGGGAAGGTGATAGGGTGTGTGAGGAGTTTAAAGAAAAGAGGGTTAGCTTTAAGAACTAAGTTTTCAAATAACTTTGTAGTTGGATACACGAAAAGCAGACTACTCTGGAGACCAAAAGGGTTAGTGTATGTGTTGTGAAAGCTAACAAAAGCTAAAGAAAGCTAATAAAAATCCAATCTGTTTGTGAGGAGGTTAAAACTAAATGCTTGAGCTAATTTTATCTGTAACCCTTGCAATAGTTATATCTGCTGGGTGTTCCCTGTGTGAAGCAGTACTCTATTCTGTGCCACTCAGATATATAGAAACCTTAGCCAGTTCAGGAAGCAGGGTTGGAAAGATATTTAAAGAATTTAAAGAAAACATAGACAGACCAATTGGAGCCATACTTTCTCTCAACACCATAGCAAATACCGCTGGTGCTGCCTTTGCTGGTTCTGCTGCAAGTGCTCTTTTTGGACATGAAAGCCTCACCTATTTTTCTATCCTGTTTACCCTTGCCATACTAATATTTTCTGAGATAGTCCCAAAAACAGCAGGCGTGGTTTATTATAAGATTTTTATGCCCATGGTAGCATATTCTCTAAAGGTGCTTGTATGGATCATGGCTCCTGCTATATGGCTCAGTAGCCTTATAACAAGGCTTATTGCAAAAGAGAAAGTGCAAGAGTCTGTAACAGCTGAAGAGCTGAGAATAATGGCACATATAAGTCTTAAAACAGGAGGAATAAAACCATTCCAAAAAGAGATGATAGACAACATACTGAGTCTTCATCACAAAATGGTAAAGGATGTTATGACTCCAAGAACCGTCATATTCTCTCTAAGTGAACACATGACATTGGAAGAAGTAAGCAGGCTAAATATAAAATGGGAACACAGCAGAATCCCTGTTTATGACAAAGATCCAGAAGACATTGTTGGAATAGTGTTAGTAAAGGACATATTTATCCAGCTTGTAAAGGGAAACAAACATATGAAGTTGACTCAGTTGATGAGATCTGCCCATTTTGTGGTTGAATTAGCAAAACTCAGCGAGGTTCTCATGGAGTTCTTGGAAAGAAGAGAACACATGTTTATAGTACTGGACGAATACGGTGGTCTTGCAGGATTGATCACCCTTGAAGATATCTTAGAAGATATCTTAGGAAGAGAAATAGTAGATGAATCTGATGAAGTGGAAGATAAAAGAGAGCTTGCAAGACAAAGAAGAAAAGAGCTTATTCAAAAATGGGGAAATGCGTAGCCCAATCTTATGTATGCCTGACAATGAAAAAAGCTGTTTTGCGTGCTGCCCTCCTATAAGGCCGAAAGGATACGAACACATACAGTACAAAAATATTATCAAAAGAATCCTGAGAGAAAATACTCGCTCTTTTAAACCTACGGAGAAACCTATAACAGGATATAGTTGCTGGGCACTTGGCTACTTAGATGAGCAATTCAGGCTTGTGGGTTGTCTGCTTCATCCTGCAAAAAATAATGGACAAGACCTGAGATACCTGACAGGATATGGAGATAAATGCAGAAGGGAATATTGCTTAGAAGCAAAAATATTTTCTGAACTAAGCAATAAGACAAAGATATTTTTGCTACAGTTTTCAGATGGAATGGATTCATTTATTTACTCAAGCAGGGTCAAAAATCCCTTGTTTCGTCTTCTCAGATGGGGAAAGGATATACTGGAGCATATAGCAGAAAAAGAACCTAACAGAATAAGCCTGATCAAACTTAAGCAAAAATATCCTTTTCTTAAAATTCAAAAAGACCCAAGAGCTATAGCATACCCTGTAAAGGAGATGTTAAAAAAAGGTTGTGTGCCAGATTTAAAAGAAATTTCTCTGTTTTTAAATCAAGCCAACAGGTTGGTAAAATATACAGGTCCTTTCCTTGAACAGAAATATACCCATCTTCTTCCAATGGACAGAGATTTCTTAGATTTTATAAGACTTGGGCTTGGCATAAAAAAGATCAGCTATAAAGAAGCCATGAGCTTAAAAGTGAACATATCCTCTTATTTCTAAAAGCTTAGTATCTCCATGTGAGATAAGCCTGATGCCCTTTTCTTCTGTGATCTTGCCTATATTATAATAAGAAAGCCTGTTTTTTTTAAACAGTGTTTCAAACTCTTT
>JAMOPX010000151.1 GCA_027064285.1 Desulfobacterales bacterium
CTCATAGCCAAATTCCAGATAAAATACAGTTAAACCAAATATTGTTTAATTGTCAAGAGATTTCTGGCCCTCATCTGTAATCAAAAAATACCATGAAATAATGGTAAAGCAAGAACTGGACAGGCAAGATGCAATCTTAACCAATAAAAAATCCAGAATAAGCAAAGATCAAAAAAATAACTGATTATCATCTATGAGTATCCAGATATAGGTTTAAGGCCCAAAATTTCTGCTGTGAAGCTGTTTTTGCTCAATAGAGGGCTTAGTTGTGATTATAGATGAGGAAACAGAGCGCTTCTCCCATAGCTTTGCATATTTCAGAAACACATAGTATGAGCTGAGAACTGAGATAATAAGTCCTGGAATTCCGTCTAATAATCCAAGTTTGTAGATATAGGTTTCCAAAAACTTTACAGGAGGTTTGAATAGCATTTTAAATATAATAAATCGTTCTTTTTTCATTTCTGGATTATTTACCACCGTATCTGAAAAACTATTTATGGTTCTGATATGATGAGCAATATTTTTGTATGTAAAATGATATATTTCTCCATTTAGCTTTGCCACATTTCCTGTTACCGCTATCTTGTCATGAGGGTCTTTACCTACAAAATACCCTTTCTGTTTTTTAAAAAGTCTTAACTTATAGTCAGGATACCATCCTCCATGATTTATCCATCTTCCAAGATAATATGTATGTCTTTTTACCATGTATCCATCGTATTTTCCTTTGTCAGAAGAAAGTCTTTTTAGTATCTCTTCTTTAAGCTCTTCGCTTACCACTTCATCTGCATCTAAGATAAATATCCAGTCATTCTTGGTAAGAGATACAGCATATTCTTTTTGTTTGTTAATACCTGGCCACTCTCGTTGATATATCTTATCAGTATATCTTTTACAAATAGAAACAGTGTTATCTGTGCTATAGGAATCTACTACTACTATCTCGTCTGTCCAGGTGAGACTTTTGAGACACCTTTCTATGTTTTCTTCTTCATTGAAGCATACTACTACAGCGCTTACTCTCATTCTTGGTTCTCCTCAGGATATAGTTGAGGACATCCCTTTATGTGCCAATAGATAAGAAACAGGTATCTAAAAAATTTATTTCTAATACTTTTACTTAATCCAAAAGTAAAAATCATTCCTAAAAAGTTTAAAAGTGTATTTATTATTAGGCTAAGAAAAATAACACTTTTATAAATCTGGTACCTTTGATAGTGTTTTTCTAAAAAAATATACCTTGATTTATAAAATAAAATCCTGGAAATTACATTAGCGCCCACACTTTTCCCTTGAGCATGATATACCTTAGCCCAAGGAACAAAATATACTTTCCAGCCAGCTTTTTTTAGCCTATATGCAAGATCTGTTTCTTCGAAAAAGAAAAAATAGTCTTCATCAAAATACCCTAATTTTTCAATAGCTTCTCTTCTAAGCATGACACATGCACCTATACAGGAATCTACTTCTATTGGTTCAGTATAGGTTTTATACTTGCTCGGAAATCTGGATGGCCATATAATCTTTAATAAGCTTTTATTAGTAATATATTCCAACAAAGAAGGAAAATTAGAAAAACTGTTTTGTTTTGAACCATCAGGATTTAGAAGCTGACCACAGCTCATACCTGCCTTTGGATGTTCTTCCATAAAATTATACAAAGTCTCTACTGCTCCTTTTATTAGTATACAATCAGTATTCAGTAGAAGGGCATATTTCCCTTTCATTATTTTGAAAGCGATATTATTAGCAGCAGCAAACCCTAAGTTTTTTTTATTCTGAATCACTAATATTTGAGGATAGTTTTTTCTTACTGCTTCACTGCTTCCGTCGTGTGAAGCATTATCTACAACTATTATTTCATATCTGAGATCCTTCGAGATACTACTATATATAGATGCTATACACGATAGCAGAAGTTTTTTAGTATTCCAGTTTACAATAATTATAGATATATCTAACTGATTGTTAGGTGAGAGATTCATTATTCAAGCAAAGCGGTAATATTGTTATATCTAAGGGAGAAAAAAGAACCTTTTTCTTCTTTTAAGTTGTTAAATGCGTTTATAAATTCCTGTTCTCTTTCTATCTTATTCAGTATGTTCCATATCTGTTCTGGTTTCATTTTGTCAGATATTTTTGAGCTTAAGGATAAAGATATGTTAACAAGCTTTCTTACA
>JAMOPX010000152.1 GCA_027064285.1 Desulfobacterales bacterium
TATATAGGCATCCCTTTTCAGGTAAAAGACATACTACTTATGGGAAGACATCCATTTATAGGAAGATTTTCAAATCCATCCTCTCATGATCTTTATTTGGTTAAAATGATAACAGAGCTTCTCAGGCTTTCTGATCTAAGTGATCGCTACATAACAGAACTCAGTGGAGGTGAGACACAAAGGGTTATACTTGCTCGCGCCTTTGTTCAAGACACTCCTGTAATACTCTTAGATGAGCCAACATCAAATATGGATATAAGCCATTCCCTTGAGATTCTCAATATAATCCAGGATCAGGTAAAGAAAAAAGCAAAAACAGCTATTATGGCAATCCATGACATAAATCTTGCAGGAATGTATTGCGATAAGCTGATCATAATAAAAGATGGAAGGCTTATCTGTTATGGAGATACATCTGAGATATTGGATGAAAAGATAATAAAAGATGTGTTTGATGTGGAATGTAAGATAGTTGAAGAAAAATGCACAGGAGGAAGATATGTCCTTTTTAAGAAAAAGCCTGCTCACTGTGTTTCTTATCCTTGTTAATATACTTTTTATCTCCCATGTATGCATTGGAAAAACACCAAAAAGGATTATATCACTTTATCCTGCACACACAGAAAATCTCTTCTCTCTTGGACTGAATAAAGAAATCATAGGCGTTTCAAGAAGTGAAACCTATCCACCAGAAGCACTAAGAAAACCTGTATTTAGTCCTTTTGATGGTGTTGAAAGATTTATCTCTGCAAAGCCTGATCTCATTCTAATTAGACCAATGCTTGAAAGGGCACATTTTCAGCTCTTCTCCAAGCTTCGCTCCATTGGAATAAAGGTGGTATCCCTTCAGCCAAGAACTGTATCTGAGATGTATGAATACTGGCTTGAACTTGGAAGGCTTACAGGAAGGGTAAAAGAGGCACAGGATATGATAAAGAGATTTAAGAAAGAGTTAGAAAAAATAAGAAAAATTGTATCCTACATTCCAGAGTCAAAAAGAAAAAGAGTATTTTTTGAATCAATCCACAGAAAGTTTAAAACATTTTCTCCAAACTCTATTGCAATATTTGTTCTGAAAAGCGCAGGTGGAATAAACATTGCAGAAGATGCCATACCTGTAAGAAATACAAACATTGCAGCTTATGGAAAGGAGAGAATCTTATCCCATGCAGATGAGATAGATGTGTATCTTTCTCAGAGAGGCCCTATGAACCATGTTACAAAGGAGGAGATCATAAATGAGCCTGGCTTTCAGGCAATAAAGGCAGTAAGGGAAGGGCAGGTCTATATAGTTCCTGAAGAGCTTGTTTCACGCCCAACTCTTAGACTCATAAAAGGCATATACTTAATTGGACATATTCTTTATCCAAAATACTTTCCAGAGGAGCCAAGATAAGAGATGAAGAAAGGCACACTTTATGGAATAGGTGTAGGTCCTGGAGATCCAGAACTTGTTACTATAAAGGCAGCGTATCTTTTGCAAAACATCAAGATAATATTTGCTCCTTTTTCTTCTAAGAACACTTATTCATTGGCACTTGATATAATCTCACCTTACATAAAAAGAGACACTCAAGTGATAAAGCTTTCCTTTCCCATGACAAAGGATGAGAATGTGCTTGAGGATGCATGGAACAGAAATGCAGAGATAATTGTCTCTTATCTTAACAAAGGAGAAGACTGTGCATTTGTTACTCTTGGTGATCCTATGACTTACAGCACATTTGGTTATATAAAAAAGGTCATAGAAGAGGAGTATCCAGATATTGCTATAAAGATTATTCCTGGAATCACTTCATATCATGCTGCAGCAGCAAGGGCTGGAAAGATACTTGCAGAATCAGAAGAATCCTTTGTTGTTATTTCAGGTGCAATGGGAGCAGAAAAGCTGAGAAAAGCTATTCATTGTGCTGATCACATAGTTGTGCTAAAGGTCTATAAGAATTTCTCAGAAATAAAAGATGCGCTGGAAGAAATGAACCTTATAGACAAAGCTGTTCTTGTTTCAAGATGTGGACTTGAAGGTGAAGAGGTAGTAGAAGATATAAGAAGCAAAGACATCACTCCTTCTTATCTCTCACTTCTCATTATTGACAACAAAAGCGGATTAAAAAAAGATGAACAGCCCTGATGAAATACAGAGAAGATCATTTGAGATAATAGATATGGAAGTGCCT
>JAMOPX010000153.1 GCA_027064285.1 Desulfobacterales bacterium
GGCACTGACCGCCGGAACTGCCTTTGGGCAGGTCTACGAGTCATCCCTCGTTGAAGCGGGAATCCTACGGATTTAGTCGTGGAAGGGTCAAAAAATTTCTGCTGTGAAGCTGTTTTTGCTTAATAAAGGGATTAGTTGTGATTACAGATGAGTCAAAAACTTCTTGAATCAAATCATTTTTAATGGTATTTTTTAAATTAATTATTTTGTGAGGTGTCCTACCTATTAAGTAGTTCTTTTTGATTCTCATACCAAATAATAGGAATGAGAAAGGTTTAAAAAATTTAATGTTTTTAAGGAGGTTTTTTTATGGAAAGGGTAGTAAGAAATGGGGATACAGTAAAAATTCACTATACTGCCAGGCTGAAAGATGGAAATGTGTTTGAATCTTCTAAAGGACATGTGCCATTTCAGTTTACAGTGGGTGAAGGAAGTGTAATATCTGGACTTGAAAAGGCAGTAATTGGAATGAAAGTTGGGGAAACTAAAACAGTTGAAGTTCCGCCAGAAGAAGGTTTTGGACCAAGACATGAAGAGTTGGTATTTAAGGTAGAAAAAAACTCTATTCCTAAGGATATAGAACCTTTTATTGGACAAAATCTACAGATGCAGCATCCTGATGGCGGCTATGTAAATCTGGTAGTTACTGATATGGACGATGAATCTATAACCTTGGATGCAAATCATCCTCTTGCTGGAAATGAAATCATATTTGACTTAGAATTAGTTGAAATCGTTACCCAATAAACAAAATGGGGATGGCTCTATAAGGGTTCTTCCCAAGAGGCTTCTCCTGCTGGTTTTTGGAGTGGCCTTCTTCCTTCCAGCAGGAGAAGCAAGAAAAGATTTAAGAGTGATGAAAGACAAAAAAGAGATTGCTTTAAAGGTAAGTAAAGAGATTGTGGTAAAATTTATTGAAGTAGGGAGAGTCTCAGTTAGTTCTTTTGAGGAAACTTGGAATTTGGTATTTAAAACTATTCTTACTTCCTTAGAAAAAGAGGATAAGAAAAAGGATTAATATCTTACTTTTACCAAAAATAATCCCTTAGCTGGCGCCTTTTTCCCTGCTAAACGTCTATCACGAGCAGCAAAGATATTTTTAAATTCATTTAAACTTATTTTTCCATATCCCACTTGCACAACGGTTCCTATTATATTTCTTACCATATACCTTAAAAATCCATTTGCTTCTATAATGACTTTTAAAAGATCATTATCTTTATAAAGTTCTATTTTGAATATAGTCCTTATAGGATCTTTTATGGAGCTTCCAGCAGACATAAAAGAAGAAAAGTCATGTGTACCCTTAAGTAATGAAAGAGCACTTCTCATGCGTTCTATATCTAGCTTGGGTATTACATGCCAATGATATTTTCTTTGGAATATATTTGGTTCTTGTCTGTTTAGTATCCTATATTCATAGGTCTTTGACTTGGCCATATATCTGGCATGAAATTCCAAAGGTACATATTCTGCGGATTTTATATAAATATCCTCTGGCAAAAGAGAATTAAGAGCTTTTTGTATCTGTAAAGGAATGAGATCAGAATCTGTTTTGAAATTGGCCACCTGATTTAATGCATGAACTCCAGCATCAGTTCTTCCTGATCCTATCAATCTTATTTTTTCACCTGTAATCTTTTTGAGCTGAAGTTCAATTGTACCCTGTATAGTTTTTTTATCCTTCTGAACTTGCCAACCGTGATAATTACTCCCATCGTAAGTTATAGTGAGTTTAATATTTTTCATAATTTAAATTGCAGAACTTACAAAAATCCACGTCAGAAAGCCCATAAGCTTCAGCTCTGGGATGAATGGCGTATCATTCATTATTATGAGCACCATGTTCGAAAAATTTTTTAAACAGGCTTATATATTCTTGAATAGTGGATGAGATAATAATATAACCAATATTAAAATGCAATTGAGAAGATACAGATACAAGCTTAAGGTCAAAGGTAAGGGAAAAGAGGAGAAGCTGTGGAAATTTGGTGGAGCATACAGGCTTATTTATAATCTTGGGCTGTTTCAAAGAGAGTTTCTCTGGTGGCAGAGGAGGGAAAGAAGCACCTATGCAAAGCAGTGTGCTGAGCTTGTAGAGCTTAAAAAAGAATTTTTATGGCTTTGTGAAATTCACTCTCAGGTGCTTCAACA
>JAMOPX010000154.1 GCA_027064285.1 Desulfobacterales bacterium
GGACTGAAAATCCCCGTGTCGGCGGTTCGATTCCGTCCCTCGGCACTTTTTCTATTGCTTTATAGTGATTCGTATAATTGCAGATAACGACCAAGCTCATCTCATAGGTCACAATACGGCATCTGCTCGATGCAATAGAAAATATAACCCTATTGATATAAACAATGCTATATAGCCCATTATAAGGAATTTTACAGTAAAAATAGCTGTATTATTTGTATCTTCATGTGTGACGTATATTTTGTAGGCTATAAGATTTGCCAACGAGCCAAATAAGCTACCAAACCCACCTGCATTTGCACCCCATAATAATGCTTGCCAATTCAATGTATAATTTGCAAACAATAACGTTGCTGGAACATTACTCATGACTTGGCTTACTAAAGCTGATAATAGAAAAATATGCCCTGAATGACTTATTTCAGAAGCCAGCATAATCCTTAGATTATCAGCAATACCAAAAAAGAACAGGAAACTGAAAAGTAATGCATAATCAACACGCAAGGCTTTTCGATCAAATATGAGCGCAAAAAGGATGACAACACCCCCGGCCAAAACAGGAAGAATATGAAAGACTGTTAGAAGAACAATAATAAGCAATACCCCGTATATATAGGACTTTTTATTGATTTTCTGTGCTTGTCTTTTTTGTAAATCATCTCGCACCTTAACAAAAAGAGAAGAAACAATTAATAACCCAAGAAAAACTAAAGAAAACGGAGCAATCGTTTTTATGAATGTACCAGGAGAAACATCATAGAACCAATAAATGAAAAGATTTTGAGGGTTACCAATGGGTGTAAATGCAGAACCTGAATTGGCGGCTAACGCTTCCAAAATCACCAGAATATCTTTTCGATTGATGTTAAGTGATAGTGTAAGCGGAACAATGACTATTAAAGCAATATCATTTGTTATCAACATAGATAGGAAAAAAGTTGTCAGCACCAATTTTAATGGTATCGCTTTTCCTTTTTCTATGCTTCGGGCGATTTGTAATATGAATCCAGTTTTCTGTAAACCATTCACTGCAACAAACAACACAAACAGGATGAACAATGCCTGTATTTCATTGATTGAGTAGATAGGAAACCGTTTTGTATAAAAAGACGTCAGAATCAAGCCAACGCCAGATATAATGACCAGCCATTCTTTCAAAATAAAGTCAATGAATGTTACTTGATTCTTCAACAATACTCCCCTTTAATATGAGGCTAATACCAATTCTTCTATCAGGTAAAACACCTTGTTTTTTAAATGCTTTTTTTATATCTTGAAACACCCTTTCTACTGGATTAAGCTCTGGAGAATATGGTGGTAAATATACTATTTGAATATTATCAAGTATTTTTAATCTTTTGCTTTTAGCATTGTCTATAATCATTATTGCTTTCCTTTTCCCTAAGTGTTTACTGAATTTCTCTAAGAATAGATTTAAGCTTTTTGTTGTCATATCTCATTAAATTCTTTTTTAAATTCTTTAAGTTATTCCTCCTTCATCTTCCCCGGATATCTCTTTAGATATAAGCATCTGGTGTGAAACTTTCTTTTGAAGTCCTTTCAATTCTTCTATACTTTCTTTTATTAATGATCTCCTATCGTTCTTATAATGGCTAATTATACATTATAAAAATATTTACACAATAGTTTTGGTATTATAAGATAAGCCTATATGCTCCAGCAAATATCCATAGCTTCTGCTCTTTTTCCTTACCTTTGACCTTAAGCTTGTATCTGTATCTTCTCAATTGTATTTTAAAATTAGTTATATTATTATTTTCTTTAGAGATTATAAGAAAATACATAAAAGCTCAAAAAAATGGTACGTCATTCATCCCGTAACTGAAGCTTACGGGCTTTCTGGCGTAATTTTTTTGTAAAAGTTTTTAGTATAGCTTTTAAGATTTGATTCAGTTGACAATATGAGTTTAATTTCATATTCTTATATTGCCATTTAGGAATAAAGATATGAAAAGGTTTGTGCAGAAAATTTGGATATATATAACTGTTATAGCTATTTTTTATTTAGGTTGCTCAGTTTATGCTAAAGACAATAAAAAGACTTTGACATTGGAAGAAGCAATAAAAATTGCGCTTTCAAACAATCCATCTATATTATCCAAGAAAGCGCTTGTAAAGGCAGCACAAAAAGAGAAAAGAGCTCAGTGGGGAGCACATCTTCCTCACATAGACATTATTGGACAGGCAAGCAGAACCAGATATCCTACTGCAATAACACCAATAAGTGGGGTAGGACATTTTCCTCATTTTAGCAAAGACTCTTACTTTTATAATATTGACTTAGAGTTTCCCATATATGAAGGAGGTAGAATCTCAAAGAGAGTAAAGATCGCTGAAATAGATATCTCTATAAAGGACAGCTTAGAGCAAGAAACTGTTCATGATCTTATAGCAAATGTAAAAGATACTTTTTATCTGGCTCTATACTTGAAGTCTCTTATCAAGGCGCAACAGGATGCAATAGATGCATTAAAAAAAGATTATAAAGATGCTACTCTTAGATTAAAAGTTCAAAAGATTGCTCCTCTTGATCTTTTGAGAATAAAAACTCAGCTAAAGGCTGAAGAAGCAGCCCTAAGTGAAAGCAAAGAATATCTGAGAAGGACAAAGCAAGCTATATCTGTCCTTATGGGAAGAGCTCCCTTAGATGACTTTTTGCTTTACGGAAGGCTTCCCAAAAAGATATTTATTCCACCAGACAATTTAAATATAGCTAAATTTTTAGATTATAGGCCAGATATAAAAGCAGCAAGAAAAGATGTGGATAAGTCATTAGAAAAGGTCTCGCTTGCTTGGAGAGAGCATTTACCTTCCTTAGATCTGTTTTCAAGCTATGGTAGAAAAGCAGGCTCTGGTCTTCATCATGATGAAGACTTATGGGAGATAGGACTTAGGTTAAAGCTAAATATATTCAGTGGAGGAAGCATTTCTTCTGAAGTTGATAAGGCTAAAGCAGAGCTTAGGTCTGCAGAGCAAGATTTAAGGCAAAAAGAACTTACAGCAAAACAGCAGATAGAAGCAGCTATCTCTAAGCTAAGATCTACAAAGGATGAGATAGAAAGATACAAGATAGCAAGAGATACGGCAAAAGAGGCATTCCGGGTAGAGAGCCTTAGATATAGAACAGGAGCAGGAACCGTAACAGATATGCTTATATCACAGGCAGCTTGGCTAAAAGCAGAATCAGATTATTTGTATGCCCTCTATAGGCATCAAAAGGCAAAGATAGAATATGAATATTCTACAGGAACAATAGCTATAGGATGGTTAAAACAGGAGCAGGGAAAATGAAGACTATTTTAAAAAGAATAATCATTATATTGGTTGTATTAATCATAGGATTTTTGGCGTTTTTAAAAGTAAAACACAGAAAAGAAGAACTTAAAAGACTTAAACCCTTAGCTTATGCTCCTTTACCAGTTAGTGTTGCACAGGTAAAAGTAGGCATATTACCTGTTACAGAGCACTATCTTGCAGAAATAGTTCCTGTCTTATCCGCATCTATATCGTCAAAGATATCTGGTTATCTTTTAAAAATGGATAAATACGAAGGGGATAGTGTGAAAAGAGGAGAGATTGTAGCGGAGATCGATTCAAGACAGATAAAAGAGAATATATCCGCAATAAAGGCAGATATAGAAGGAGCAAAAAGTGATCTTCTTACAAAGAAGCATATATATGAAAGAAATAGGGTTTTATACAAAAATAAGGCCATGTCCCGGGAAGAATATGAGATATCAAAAAGCGCGTATGATCTTGCCTTATCAAGGCTAAAAAGGTTGATGTGTGAGCTAAGATCAGCAAAGGTTGATCTTTCATATACAATAATAAGAGCTCCTTTTGATGGTGTTGTTACAAAAAGGCTAAAAGAGCCAGGTGATCTTATTGTGCCAGGGGCTCCTATTTTAGAAATGGAGGCTCCACAAAAAGGATATAGAATCCTTGTGAGGGTCCCTCAGTCTCATCTTTCAAGATTAAATCCAGGAGATATGGCATATCTTGTTCAAGGAAAAAAGAAGATATTAGCCAAGATGTACAGTCTTCATCCAGCAGTAGAAACAGGTAGCTTAGGTACAGTTGAAATAAGGGTCAAAAAAAGACCTTTTGGCCTTCCCACATATGGAAGTGTAGGAGTTGATCTGGTAATAGCTAAGTATTCAGGAACTATTGTGCCTCTTAGAAGTATTTTAGAAAATGTAAGCAACTCTTATGTCTTTGTTGCCAGACCTATAAAAGGAAATATAGCAGAGATTCATATTGTTCCTGTAAAAATCCTTGGAAGAGCTGGGCAATTAGCAGTTGTAAAAGGAGATATAAATGCAACAGACAAGGTGGTATGTGCTGATGAATCAATACTTTTAAGACTTCATGAAGGTGAAAAAGTATATATTGGAGAACAGAATAGATGAGTTTTGTTGAAAGATATATAAAAAGTCCTCACCTTATCAGCTCTCTTCTTATCTTGGGAGTAGTGCTTGGCTTTTTAAGTTTTAAAAAGATGCCTCTTAACCTGTTTCCAGATGTAAACTATCCCAAGATCGCTGTCATTATTGTATGGCCAGGAGCATCTGCTGAAGATGTTGAGGATAAGATTGCAAGGCCTGTGGAAAAAGAGCTTGCCACCCTTGATCTTGTAAGAAAAGTGAAATCATCCTGCAGAGATCAGGTTGCTGCAATAAGTGTTGAGTTTGAATACGAAAAAAGCTTGGATTCTGCAGAAGTAGATGTCTCTGCTGCTCTTAACCGAATAATTGCATCACTTCCAAATGGGATTATGCCTCCCCGTATATTCAGAGTAAGTGATGCAACTACTCCTGTATGCACATTGGCAGTATATCCAAAAAAAGGCTCTGCCTTAGATCTGGCAAAGACAAGACAGCTTGCTGACAATGAGTTAAAAGAAGCGCTTCTAAATATTCCTGAAGTAGCAGATGTTGAGGTATTTGGTGGTTATTTTCCAGAACTCAGGATAGTAATTGACAGAGATAAGCTATATAGATATGGACTTAGCCTTTCTGATATTGCATCAGCAATATATACGGAAAATCTTA
This sequence comes from Desulfobacterales bacterium, assembly GCA_027064285.1. GTDB lineage: Bacteria > Desulfobacterota > DSM-4660 > Desulfatiglandales > JALVZP01 > JALVZP01. The sequence goes on from JAMOPX010000154.1 coordinate 5,073, forward strand.
ATATACCAGCAGGAATGATAATCAGGAATAAAGATCAGCTCCTTATCAAAGTATCAGGAGAAATACTTGAAAAAAGGAGATTGGAAGACATAGTTGTAGGAAAAGATAGGAAAGGAGAAATCCACTTAAGAGACATAGCAAAGGTAAAGACTATTTATACTGAAAGACAATCTTTTTTTCATGGAAATGGCATCCCTGCTATAGGAATAAACATCCTTAGGCCAGAGAAAGGTCATGTCACCACTACCTTAGATGCCCTGCACAGAGAACTTCCTAAGATAAAGAAGATGTTTCCTCAATTAAGGATAAAGATTGTGGACACCCAAGAAAACATAATTAGAACCTCTATATCCAATATGGTCTCTTCATTAAGAGATGCAATAATACTTACTGTGGCTGTAATCTTTATTATACTTGCAAACATAAGAATCACATTGCTTGCAGCCATATCTATTCCTTTTACATACTTTCTGACCTTCTTTGGAATGAGACTATTGGGTTTTGAGCTCAATATTGTAACCTTAACCGCAATTATTGTTGCTGTAGGACTTCTCTTAGATGATGCCATTGTTGTAATAGAAAACATTGACAGGCATATAAGTCTTGGCAAGCTTCCATATACTGCTTCCATTGATGGAACAAAAGAGATATGGCTTGCAGATTTTGCAGGCACAATCACTACAGTTGCTGTGCTGATACCAATCATGTTTATTGGTGGATATGTGCAAAGGGTGCTCAGGCAATTTACAGTAGTGCTATCCCTTGCTCTTATTTCATCCTATTTAATCTCAATAACAGTTATTCCTCTTCTTGCACCAAAGATTTTGGGCAAAAGATATAAAGCCAGCATTATAGAAAGATTCCTTAACAAAATAGATGAACATTTTCTTGGAGCTTTGAGAAACTTTTTTGTGGCTCTTTTTAGATTTGCTGTTAATAAAAGACTACTATTCATTGGCCCCTTAGGAATAGGTCTTTTAATAATAAGCATTAAACAGATGCCCCTGGTGGGAAAAGATCTTATGCCACCAATGGACACAGGCATTGTAAAGATATCATTTGAAACCGAGCCAAACAGTTCTATTCAGCATACAGAAGATATTGTGAACAGGATGGAAAAAATAATAAAAAATACCGCTGGATTCTTATCTATGGCGACAACAGTAGGAAGTGAACCTGGCGTGATAAGTTTTGGCGCAGAAAGGACACCTCAGCAAGGTCTTATAACTGTGCATTTTGTAGATAGATTCCATAGAAAGAAAAATATATGGCAGATAGAAGATGAGCTAAGGGCAAAGTTTAACAAAATTCCGGGCATAAATTATGTGCATGTTTATGATTTTGGAGCGACACCTTTATCCTCTATATCAGCTCCAATAGATGTTATGATAGCAGGGCCAGATCCAAAGATCTTAGATACAATAGCAGATAAGCTCGTAAAAAGACTTCATAAGGTAAGAGGACTTAAAAGCATATCTAAGAGCTGGAGCTTTAGCAAAAGAGAAATCCATATAAGACTCAATTTGGAAAAGATTGCTCGTTACGGACTCAGTCCAAAACAGATCTCTTCTTATATAATGGGGGCATTTTCAGGGGATAAGGCATCAATACTAAGAGTGCCTGGAGAAGACGGATACACCATAAGACCGCGTTTTGAAAGAGCTTATAGAGATGAAATAGAAGATCTTTCTACATTAAATATAAAGACAAGCAAAGGGGAAGTTCCTTTAAATGAATTTGCATCTTTTAGAACAAATAAAACAAGGACAAATTTTACAAGACAGTATCTTTCTCCTGTAATAGATATTCTTGGTTTTAGAAGCACTACAGCCATAACACATCTTCAGGAACAAGTAAACAAGATAGTTAAAAATATAAAGCTACCTGCTGGATACCGTATATATCAAGAAGGCGAAATAAAGCATATGAAAGAATCATTTACAAGACTTAAGAAATCTTTAATATTTGCGCTTATATTGCTCTATTTTTCCATGGTTCCTACATTTAAGTCTTTTGTCCATCCTATTACCATAATGGTGGCAATTCCTCTTGCTCTGATTGGGGCTGTCTGGGGTCTCCTTATAATAGGCAGACATTTCTGTATGCCTGCATCAATGGGAATGATTCTGCTTTCAGGTGTAGTGGTAAACAACTCTATATTGCTCATAGATTTCATAAAAAACGAGATGGAACAGGGCAAAAGCAGGGATGAGGCAATAGAGTCAGCAATAAAGATAAGGGTTAGACCCATAATAATGACAGCTCTTGGAACAATCACTGGAATGCTTCCTATCGCTGCAGAAAGAGCACTTGGCCTTGAAAGGCTATCTCCACTTGCAGTTGTGGCAATAGGTGGTCTATTTGTCTCAACACTTCTTACACTTCTTTATGTTCCCCTGTTTTTTACCTTAGTAGAAGATATAAAAAGAAGAAAAACGATCACAGAATAACCTAATGGGGGATTGGATTTTTGTATACAGAGGGTATTTTTTATGGTAGATGAAAAGTGCTTTTAGGAGAAGAGATTAAAAAAGAAGAAGATATCTACAGTTGATATTTCATCAGGTGCAGAAGCTTTGGGATTGCCTTTTTCAGAAGAAGACGGAGAGACAATATCCATAGCGGTTAGGCATTTCATTATTGAGCGTGAAAAGACGACAGCCAAGCTTTTGGAACGAGGTGAAGTTATATAAGTAACTCAGATTTTAATATTTCTTACAATATGACTTTATTGTGAGCAATTGGTATTACCTATTTTCACTGTAAGTCTTTTTGAGTTTCTTTTGAGAGAATAAAAAAGTAGTCAACTATCAGAAAATAGAAGCTAAACATAAGCTACCTCATTAAGTATTCCGCAAAATATCAAATTTTGTCAAATACTATAAATAGCAATGAAGGAGTTTGAAATAAAAAAGATGATTTCAAAGATGATCATGGTAGGTTTTAGAGGGGAAGAGCTGTCCCAATGGTTTGCGGAGCAGATAAAGAAGTATAATCCCGGAGGTATAATACTTTTTGATTCAAATATAAGTTCTCCTTTACAGCTTAAGGAACTTATAAATCGCCTCTATTCCTACTGCTCAGAGCCTGTTCTCATAGCAGTAGATCAAGAGGGGGGAAAGGTCTCAAGACTTAAACCCGAAAACGGCTTTTCTGTGTTGCCTTCTGCAAGCTGTATAGGAGAAAGGGATGATCCTGAGCTTGCAAAAGAGATTTATCAGTCCGCTTCTGAAGAGCTTTTTGCACTTGGAATAAACTGTAATCTTGCTCCAGTAGTTGATCTCGCTATAAATCCAGAAAACTGGATTATTGTAAAATTAGGCAGATCATATGGTGCATCAGCAGAAAAGGTAATAAAATATGCTCGTATTTTCGGCGATGCCCTTCATAGCAAAGGGATTTTAAGTGTTTTAAAACACTTTCCTGGTCATGGCTCTTCCTTAGAAGATTCCCACAAAGGATTTGTGGATATAAGTAAAAGCTGGGACCCTGTGGAACTTAAGCCTTATGAGATACTTATCCGAGAGAAAAGAGCAAAGATGATAATGACAGCTCATGTTTTTAACAGAAATCTTGATCCAGACTATCCTGCCACTCTTTCTCATGATATAATTAATAAACTGCTCAGAGGTAAATTGGGTTTTAAAGGAGTTGTAATCAGTGATGACATGCAGATGAAAGCAATTGCCGATCACTACTCACTTTCTGAAGCAGTGAGGCTGGCCATAAATGCAGGAGTGAATATGCTGATTTTTGCAAATCAGATGAGAACTATATCGTTAGAGGATATTGTAGAACTTGTATACAATGAATTAAAGTGTGAAAATATAAGTCTGGAAAAGATTATTGAATCCAATAAACTGATTCAGAAGCTTTTAGAATATGCGTTACGAAGGCCCGATATACCGTCCTCCAAGTGAAGCAGATAGCCTGCTTATACAAGCAACAGTAGGCTGTCCATGGAATAAGTGTACATTTTGTATTGCTTACAAAAGAGGCCCTCGTTTTAAGATAAGACCAGTAAAAGAGATATGTGAAGACATAGTTTCTGCGTACAGGTTTTATGGCCCTGTTTTTAAAACAATGTTTCTTCCATCAGGAAACACTATAATTATGCCAACAGATCAGCTTGCTGAGGTGTGCAGATTTGCGAGAAAGGTCTTTTCAAACCTTGAAAGAATAACGATATATGGATCTTCTAGATATATTGTTAGAAAGTCCTTAGAGGAATTAAAAATACTAAAAGAGGTAGGGTTAAGCAGAATACATGTAGGTCTTGAAAGCGGAAATGATGAGGTGCTTAGAAGGGTGAAAAAAGGAACCACTACTGAGGAACAGATAAGAGCGGGAAAGAGGATAAAGGAAGCTGGCATAGAGCTGAGCGAGTATGTGATATTGGGGCTTGGTGGATCAGAGTTTACAAAAGAACATGCAATTGATACTGCAAAGGCAATAAATGAAATAAAACCAGATTTTGTACGACTCAGAACACTTGTGCCCAAAATAAATACCTTGCTTCTTTATCAGCTAAAAAAGGGAAAGTTTAAATTACTGTCCCCACATCAGGTCTTGGAAGAGACGAGACTTCTTATAGAGAAGATAGACTGTGAAACCCTTATAACAAGTGATCACTATACCAATTATATAAACTTAGAAGGAAGACTTCCTCAGGAAAAGGAAAGGCTTTTAAAACAGATTGAGATCGCTCTTAGCTGGCCAGAGGAAAAATTCAGACCTTTTTTTATAGGAACAGAATAGTTATACCAATACTGATTTATAAATTTTCGAGTGGGAAGCTATCAACCACCAACTTCTTGGTCTGAGGAGGGACATTCCAAAATTGTGGATCTGATAAAAAAGATATCCTCTTATAAAGACTTACTATTAGTATTTATATGGCGTGAATTCACAATAAGATATAGGCAAAGCCTCTTTGGCATCTTATGGGCTATCTTACAACCCTTAAGTATGATGTTACTTTTCACATTTTTGTTTACTATTGTTATTAAACATAAGATTTCTGACTATCCTTATGTACTTTTTTTTTATTCTGGAATCTTGCCATGGAGTTTTTTTTCAAGTGCTTTAAATTTTGCGATAACTTCATTGGTTAATCATAGAGATCTGATTACCAAAATTTATTTTCCAAGAGAAATCATACCCATTGCTGGAGTTGCTGTTTCTTTTATTGATTTTTGCATAGCCTCTATTGTTTATATATTTCTTCTCACCGCTTATAAGATCACAATCACACCTAATATATTTATAGTATTTCCACTTCTGTTTTTGCTTCTTATGTTCACTGTTGCTTTGAGTTTATTGTTTTCAGCTTTAAATGTCTATTTTAGAGATGTAAAGTTAGTATCAGGATTTTTGTTGCAGTTATGGTTTTTTGCTACTCCTGTTTTTTATTCAATAGATAATATCCCTATAAAATGGAAGATTATTTTGCTTTTGAATCCTTTAACCTTTATTATAGAAGGTTTTAGAAGAGTAACACTTGAAGCAAGAGGAGTTGTGTGGTGGCAGTTCCTTTTTGAGCTTATTATAATTGGTATTTTTTATAATATTTGTTACTGGATATTTAACAAAATAGAAAGGAAAATGGCGGATGTCATCTGATATTGCGATTGAATTTAAGAATGTCTGGAAGAAATATTCAAAAGGGACAACATTTCATAATACATTACGAGAAGAAATAATAAACTTCATAACAAAAGGTTTTTCAAAAGAAAATCTGAGAAAAGATGAATTTTGGGTATTAAAAGGCTTTAATTTAACTGTTAGAATAGGAGAATCTGTAGGTTTATATGGACCAAATGGTGCTGGGAAGAGCACAATCTTAAAATTGATTGCAAAGGTCACCTATCCTGATAAAGGAAAGATAATAGTTAACGGCAAAGTTGCACCACTTATTGAAATAGGCGCAGGTTTTCATCCTGATTTGACAGGAAGAGAAAATATCTTTATGAATGGAGCTATCCTGGGCATGTCAATAAAAGAGATCAAATCAAAAATGGAAGATA
>JAMOPX010000155.1 GCA_027064285.1 Desulfobacterales bacterium
TCCTACTGGTGCAGCTATAAGAGATTTTTTAAAAGTGATAAAAAGAAGATTTGCCAATTTAGAAATAATAATAGTTCCTGTTAGAGTCCAAGGAGAAGGCGCAACAGAAGAGATAATAAATGCGATAGAACTTGTAAATAAGCGCTTAGATGTGGACATAATAGTGCTGACCAGAGGAGGTGGTTCTATAGAAGACTTGTGGGCTTTTAATAAAGAAGAGCTTGCTTTTGCTATAAGAAGGTCCAAGATTCCTATAGTATCTGCTGTTGGGCATGAAATAGACTGGACTATCTCTGATTTTGCTGCAGATCTGAGGGCACCAACCCCTTCAGCGGCAGCAGAGATATTGGTAAAGGAAAAAGAGCTTCTGCTGAAGCGAATCTTTGAAATAAAAGACAGACTTGTTTCAATAATCAGAAATAAAGTCACCCAAAAGCTCTTAGAATTAAATCATATCAAAGGATCTCTAAAAGATCCTACTAAGATGCTTCAAGAAAGACTTCTCAGAGTGGACGAACTGGCTTTAAGATGTGAAAGAGCAATTTTTAGCCATATAGAAAAGAAGGAAGAAAGACTTCTTTCTTTGAAGAAATCCTTATATATATGCTCTCCAAAAAATAAGATAAAAAATACAAAAAGGGAATTGAGTTTTTATAAAAAAAGGCTTATATCTACAATTCTTCAAAAACTACGTGAAAATATACTTTATGCAAAGCGCTTAAAAAATAGGCTTGAAGATTTGAGTCCTCTTTCAGTACTAAAAAGAGGATACAGCATCACTTTGCGCTTTCATGATAATAAAGTCATTACTGATCCATATGATGTGAAAGAGGGAGAAAAGATCAAGGTCTTACTTGCCAAAGGAGATTTAATTGGTGAAGTTTTAGCTCTGGAGAAAAGAGATGAATGAACAAAAAAATTTTGAATCAGCCATGAAAAGACTTGAACAAATAGTTCAAATGCTTGAAAATGGAAATCTTCCTTTAGAAGAGTCTTTAAAAGTGTTTGAAGAGGGAATGAAACTTGTGAAATTTTGCTCTTCTAAGTTAGAAGAAGCAGAAAGAAAAGTAAGCATCCTTGTACAGGAAAGCAATGGTGAATATGTGCAGATGCCCTTTTCTGAAAAAGAAGATGAGATCGAGTAGCAGTTATGAATATAAAGGCTTATTTAGAACAAAAAAGAGAGCTTATAGATAAGGCACTAAAAAAACATTTTTTAGAATCTGAGGAAGAATTACTAAAAAGATTAAAAGAATCAATGAAATATAGCCTCTTTGCAGGAGGCAAAAGGCTGAGGCCTATATTATGCATTGCTGGTGCAGAGGCAGTAGGTGGAAGCAGTGAAGATGTGCTTTCTGTGGCATGTGCCTTGGAGTTTATTCACACTTACTCTCTTATTCATGATGACCTGCCTGCTATGGATGATGATGATATGAGAAGGGGTTTGCCTACAAATCATAAAGTATTTGGGGAAGCAATGGCTCTTCTTGCAGGAGACGGGCTTCTTACAGATGCCTTTTATATAATGACAAAACAGGGGTGCAAAAATCCGGAAAGACTTATTAGGGTAATTAAGCTCATTGCAGAAGCAGCAGGTAGCAATGGCATGGTAGGTGGACAAGCGGTTGATATAGAATCAGAGGGTATGGATGTGGACAGCTCCACACTCGAATTTATTCATCGACATAAAACAGGGGCATTAATAAAAGCCTCTGTAACAAGCGGAGCTATACTTGCAGGCGCAAAAGAACATGAGATCAAAGCTATCTCCAACTATGGTATTAATATAGGATTAGCCTTTCAAATAGCAGATGATATATTAAATGTAATAGGAGACCCAAAACTCTTAGGAAAAAGTGTGGGAAGTGACATAGAAAAACAAAAAATTACATACCCGAGTATCTTGGGTTTGGATAAATCAAAGCAAATTCAAGAAGAGCTCGTAAAAAAAGCAATTTCCTTTCTTAATATATTTGATTCAAAAGCTGATCCTTTAAGGGAAATAGCAAAATATATAATTGAGAGGAAGAAATGACTAAAGAAAAGAGGATATTAGAAAAAATAAG
>JAMOPX010000156.1 GCA_027064285.1 Desulfobacterales bacterium
CAAGCTTGCTAAAAGATGCAAATACATATTTCCTCCTTTTGAACACAATCCTGTAATCCTGTTTCATTTACGAAAAGAGGTCGTATTTCACGACGGACATCCATTTACAGCCAAAGATGTAAAGTTTACCTACGAAGCAATAATGGATCCTAAGAATATATCGCCCCGAATATCTGATTTTGAGCCTGTAAAGAAAGTTAAGATATTGGATCCCTTTACTGTGAAGGTTGTGTACAAAAGACTTTACTCACCTGCTTTAAGCACATGGCAGATAGGAATACTTCCAGAGCATCTTTTAAACAAGAAAGCACTTGCAAAAGAAGCCATTTCAAAGGGAATAGATCCAAAAGATTTTTCCATGAGAAACAGCGCTTTTAACAGGCATCCTGTAGGATGCGGGCCATTTAGATTTGTCAAATGGAAGTCTGACCAGTTCATTGTCTTGAAAAGATTTGAAAAGTACTGGGAAGGTCCTCCAAATTATAAGACCTACATATTTAGGGTAATACCTGATCCCCTTACGCAGGAGATGGAGTTTTATGCTGGCACCATAGATCATTACAATGTGCTTCCGCATCAGGTAGAGAGACTGAAAAAAGATCCGAGATTTCAGGCATTTTCTGGCCTTTCCTTTGGATATACCTACATAGGATATAACATGAGAAAAGCGCCTTTTAATGATGTAAGGGTAAGAAAGGCTCTTGGTATGGCCATAGATGTGGATAAGATAATAAAGTATGTTCTTTATGGGCAGGCAGAAAGAATAACAGGGCCTTTTGTAAAGCAGACCAGATATTATGACCACTCTATTAAGCCCCTGCCCTATGATCCCAAAAGAGCGCTCAGCATTTTAAAAAAGGCTGGCTGGAAAATGGGAAAAGATGGCTGGCTAAGAAAGAATGGCAAAAAATTTCAGTTCACGCTTATCACAAATAGCGGAAATGACATAAGAAAAGCAATACTTGCCATTGCTCAAGAGGCCTGGGAAAAAATTGGCATTGATGTGAAAACCGAGCTTTTGGAATGGTCAGTACTTTTGAAAAGAATAAACCAGCATAACTTTGATGCGGTTGTGCTGGGCTGGAGTATGGGGATAGAGCCGGATCTGTTTCAGATATTCCATTCAAGCCAAACCCATCCATATCAGCTTAATTTTGTAGGATATAAAAACAAAGAGGCGGATAACCTGATAGTAAAGATCAGGCAAGAGTATGATGAAGAAAAACGGATAAGATATTGTCACATGTTACACAGGATAATAGCAGAAGATCAGCCTTATACATTTCTTTATGTGAGCAAGTGGACAGCGGTCTTGGACAGAAGGATAGTCATAAAGGAAGTAGATAAGCAGGGACATGTGATATACAAAAAGATAACTCCTACCAAAACAGGAGACTACACCTTTTATTTTAATAAATGGATTAAGCTTCCAGAAGCTCCGAATTTTTCAATGTAATAGTAAGGTCTTTGAGCTTTTTTTCTATCTTGTCCAGTTCCTCAAGAACAGATTCTCTGTCAAAACTTTCTTTTTTTATTCTTTCTTCTACCTTTGAAAACTCTTCTGCCTCTTTTTTAAGAAACTCCTTTATTCTTTCTATCAGGTATTTTTCACAGGCATCTATCAGCACAAAGGCATATTGATACTTGAGGTTCTCTTTGTAGTTTAAAAAGGCAAACAAAATAGAATCCATGCTTTGTTTTTTTATTTTTCTTAGGCCTTTTTCCAATGCCATTATCCTTTCTTTTGTAGAATCTGCTTTTTTCTTTTTTATAATGCCACTTAAGAAGTTTAAAAGCCTATATATGCCAAATCTCACTACTGTCTCTGTTCCCAATGTCTTACTGTATTCAAGTGCTGATTTAACAGATGGGGAAGACACCTTATATATCTGCTTTACATTATTTAGGTCTAAGAAGAATGAATGTGTATCTAAGTTATAATTTTTGTTCAGGATCTCAGAAATCATTTTCCAGTAAGGCTCTATTATAGAGATAAAAAATCTTTCTATGTTTTTGTCCAGCTC
>JAMOPX010000157.1 GCA_027064285.1 Desulfobacterales bacterium
AAGCTCTTCCCAGCTTTTGTCTGTAAGATTCAGTGCTTCTTCAAATAATATATTTTCTGCTTTCATTCCTAGGTGGATGTGCATTTTTGAGACAATATAGCACACCCACTCTGATAAACCAAGTCTTCCAAAATTCTTTAAGTCAATTCATCTTAAAAACTAAACTCATCTTACTTCATCTGGATTAGAGAAGTGCCCCCTTAAAAATCACACATAACACACTGCTTCATTATTCATCTGTAATCATAATACCAAAACTATTATATAAATCGCTTTATAGATAGTGTATAATACCATTTGCCTATGAAAGAGACACATTGTATCATACAAACATTAATACCTCTGGTACTCAGAATGAATACCTGATTATCTGAAACTTACCAGGGATAACAGCTTCAAATAGCTTTGAAGGAATGCCTTTGTTAAATTCTGCCTTTTTTATCTCTGTTTTTAGGTTTAAGGTCTTATTAAGCCATATAGAGATGTGTCGTGCGAATACAATCCCTTCTTTTAAGGAGTAGTCTTTATAAGATATTTTATATTTTTTGGATATAAAAACAATTTTTCCATTCTGGAAGGTTATTTTAGAAGCATCTATATCAACAGGAAGGGCTCTTACAAGAGACCAAACATATTTTTCTTTTATTTCAGCTGGGAGTTCTCCTATATAGGCCTTTTTCTCTTTTAGAGATAAAAAAACAAATTTTTTTTTGTTTATAAATCCATAGGCAAATGTGCCACTGATCCAATTCGTTAATTCTATTCTTATACAAAGAGGATCTTTTTGGGCTACCACAATAATGTTAGCGCTTATTTCTCCTTTACTGGTTTTTATGTATACTTTTCCTCTCCACCATAAGCTGAACACATTGTCTTTTTTTTGAAGTAAGTTTTTATATGTTACAGGAGCGTAGGGTTCTCTATGGGCACATGAGACAAACAAAAGAATGATTATTATTGGAATGCCCCATTTTTTCACTTCTTAGTGAGCTTCTTTATCTTTTCTATCTTATTTAAAAGTCTTTTTTTATGTTCGTTTTCAGGATCTAAGGAGAGGGCTTTCTGGTAAGCATCAAGGGCTTTTTTATAAAGCCCTTGCTTTTCATAGGCATCTCCAAGATGTTCCATTATAGTAGCATCATCAGGAATAAGATGCACAGCTTTTTCTAAGTAATGAATTGCTTTTTTATAAAGTCCTTTTTGATAATATACCCAGCCCATACTGTCCACAATATATCCGCTGGTAGGTTTTATGCTCAATGCTTTTTTTATAAGATCCATTGCCTCATCAAGTTTTATTCCTTGCTCAGCATAGGTATATCCAATGTAATTTAAGGCATCTGCGTTGTTAGGGTCTATTTTTAGCACTTGCCTCATTATTTTTAAGCATTCCCTTTTTCTGCCTATCTTATCCAGTATTACCCCTTTTTCAAATAAAAGATCTGCATCTTTTGGATAATAGGTTAGCCCTTCTTGGATAGCGTTTAGTGCTGAATTGTAATCTTTTTTTATCTCCAGCAGTATAGCCAGCATGATATAAAGATCTTTTTTATTTCCTCCATACTTTAAAGCATCTTTTATAGTTGATATTGCTTTGTCTATTTGGTTCTTTTGCTTTAACATGTGTGCTATGTGGATTTTTGCGCTTGAATAAAATCTGCATCCAGGAGATACCATGTTGAGGTGTTTAATAGCGTTTTCCAAATCTCCTATCTTTTCGTATGCTATTCCCAGATAATACCGGCACTTACACTTATCTGGCTTTTTGTTTATTATTTCTTTTAGTTCTTTTATGGCTTCTTTAATTTTTCCTCTCTGAATATATATAAGTGCAATAATTTCTCTTTCTGGCTGGCCAGGGGTGGTATATTTTCTCAGTCTTTTTATTTCTTCATCTGCCTTTTTTTTCTGCCCTGTTTTTATGTATAAAAAGAGTAGCTTTTCTCTTGCAGAAGTATTATTTGGATAAAAGGAAAGAAGTCTTCTGCATGTGCTTATAGCATCTTCATACCTACCAGTCATCTGATACAATGTGCATAAATCCATAAGTGCTGGTTCAAGGGAAGGGTCTTCTTCAAGAACCCTTAGCAGGTCATATTCTGCTTTCTTATACTTTCCCAGCTCTATATAAACCCTTCCGCGATAATAATAGGGTATCAGTACACTGGGATCCTGTTTTATTATATAATTCAACTCTTTTAGTGCCTCTTGGAACTTATACTCTCTTACCAATAGATCACTTAAAAGAAGTCTTATTCTTTTATCATTTGGTCTTTTTTTTAATACTTCTCTGTATTCCTTTATTGCCAGTTCATACCTGTGGGTCATGCCATAAAGGTCTGCTAACATAACCTTATATCTAAGATTGGACGGATCGATTTTTATGCATTTTTTTATATATACAAGCGCTCCCTCATAGTCTTTCATGCTTTCTAACACAATAGCCATCTTTCTATTCAGATATTCAGAATCAGGATCTTTTTGCAGGGCATAAAAAAGCCATTTTTTTGCTGAAATGACATCTCCATCTAAAAGAGAAAGGGATGCATAAATACTGTATTTATATGACATTTGTATAGGATCGCTTCTTTTCTCTTTTACCTTAGATACTTCAGTTTTTGCTAGTATATCTGGTTTAGATATGGATTTAGATGTTGAACTTGAGGCACAGCTTAAAAAAAAGGGAAAAAGCAGGATAAATAAAAACCATCTTTTTAGTTTGTTAAGTTGCAAGGTCAGCAAAATCTTCTTCAAAATTTGGAATCCTTTCTTTTAAGAATTCATTTAATCTCTTTATTAATCTTTCCTCTAACTGCCTGACCCTTTCCTTAGATATTTTATATCTGTTTGCTATTTTCTGCAATGTCATCGGATCTTCTGCCATAATTCTTTTATCAAATATGTAAAGATCTCTATCTGAAAGGGTTTTTCTAAATTCTTCTAATTTTTCTTTTAAGATCTTTTTTCTGTCAGCATCAATAAGCGCTTTTTCCATGTCAGTACCTGGAGCAGGGAGTAGAGAACCAACAGTTTCTCTTGAATCGTCGCTGACTCCAATGTCTAAGGACATTTCACCGGCATCCATCCTCAGACTCATCTCTTCCACTTCTTTTTCTTTTACATCAAGTCTTTCTGCCAGAAGTTTTGTATCAGGTGCTATCCCCTGAGAGGCCAGCTTTTCTTTTTCTTTTGCAAGGTTATAGAAAAGCTTTCTCTGTGCCTGTGTTGTGCCAATCTTTACCAATCTCCAATTGTCCAATATATATTTTAAGATATATGCTCTTATCCAGAAAGATGCATAATAGGAAAATTTTATTCCTTTATAGGGATCAAACTTTTTTACTGCGTGTATAAGACCCACATTACCCTCTTGGATAAGATCTAAAAGGCTTCTAGTCCAGTATCTCTGATATTCAAGAGCGATCTTGACAACAAGCCTTAGATTTGAAGTAACAAGCCTGTATGCTGCTTCTCTGTCTCCTTTTTTTGCCCTTATAGCAAGTTCTTTTTCTTCTTCTCTGGTAAGAAGTTTAAATCTTCTTATATCCATCAGATACCTTTGTAGTGGATCATAAGGGACAAGATCAGTCTCTTGTGACTCAATTGCAGGAAGGGCAGGCCGGGCTTCTACTAAGTCTAAAACTTGCTCTTCTGGTGACTCATCTTCCTGAGTTTCTTCAATAATTTGATTTATATCAATAAAATCTTTTGTCATCTTTGTTTTACCTTTATTTTTATGTATCTCTTCTTACCTGCCCTTAGAAGCATCTCTTCATCATTCAGATGAGCCAAGGTGAGTTTTTCATCAAAGGAGGAGAGCCTTTTTCCATTTACATAAGCACCTCCTTGGGAAATGAGTCTCCTTGCCTCTGATCTGGTTTTGCAAAGGCCACTTTCTTGGAAAAGTATATAAGCTTCTATTCCCTGTTGCAGTCTTTCTTTTTCAATCTCATATGTGGGAACGTTTTCAGATACTTGTTTTTCTCCCTTATCCCAACCAAAAAGTGCTCTTGAGGTAGCACGGGCCTTATCTGCCTCTTCTTTACCATGACATATCTTTGTTGCTTCATATGCCAAAACTTCCTTGGCATATCTTATTTCTTCACCTTTGAGTTGCGCCAGTTTTGATATCTCTTCCATGGGTAAAAGGGTGAATATACGTAGAAATCTCTCTATATCTCTGTCGTCCTGATTTATCCAGTATTGATAATATTCATACGGAGATGTAAGTTCTGGATCAAGCCATACTGCTCCTTTGTGGGTCTTTCCCATTTTTATCCCTGAAGATGTAACAAGAAGGGGGAATGTGATGCCATGCACAACTTCACCTTCAAGTCGTCTTATGAGATCTGCACCTGCAAGGATATTTCCCCACTGATCATTTCCTCCCATCTGGAGTCTGCAATTATAATGCTTGAATAAGTACCAAAAATCATAAGCCTGAAGTAGCATATAGTTAAATTCTAAAAAGCTAAGTCCTGTTTTAAGCCTTATCCTGTAGCTTTCTGCTGCAAGCATCCTATTTACACTGAAGTGCCTTCCAATCTCCCGTAGAAAGTCTATATACTTAAGCTCCAGAAGCCAATCCGCATTGTTTAAGGCCAATGCCTTGTCATTACTAAAGTCTATAAATCTGGACAGCTGTGTTTTAATAGCCTCTGCATTTTTATCCACCTGCTCTTTTGTCATAAGAGGTCTGGCTTCTGTCTTTCCACTAGGATCTCCTACAAGAGCAGTTCCACCACCTATTACTACAATGGGTTTGTGTCCTGCTCTTTGCATATGCACAAGTGCCATAATAGGAAGCAGGCTTCCTACATGAAGACTACCTGCTGTTGGATCAAATCCTACATAGCAGACCACAGGGCTTTCTAAAAGTTTTCTTGCCTGCTCCCTGTCTGTTATTTGTTCCACAAATCCACGTTGTTCAAGAATATCCAGCACATTCTCTTTTACACCATTCATTTTTATATCCTGTCCACTCCTCTTTTTTTCTTTTTAAGGTAAAGATATAAAATCCTGCCCTCTTTTCTCTTAAAATTAACAGGAATATTATTGATCCAGAGTTTTATCCCTGATGCATCTCCTGCTGCCAATTCAAGGCTTTCTTTAACCTGCCAGCATATATACTCGCCAGGCTCAAGTATATATCTTTCAGGAGCATACTTATCTATTGCTATGTTTAACCATACCCTTTTTTTTGTCTTGAGCTTAAGAACTATTGGGAAATGAATCGGTCTTTTTACATATACTGCAAGAACTTTGTTTAATGGTTTAAGAACTGTTGATTTGGTTTTATGCAGGATTTGGGTCTTCTTTTTTAATGAACTTCTATAAAAGACTACAACTAGAATAACGGCAATAGCAACTAATATCAATGAAATCCATAAGACCTTTTTTTTTCTGGAATTTTCACCTTCTAAGGGAAGGTCAATACTTCTGCTTTCTGCAGGAGATATATTGTTATAGTCCTCTGAGATCTCTTCTAAATCAATATTAAGTAATCTTGCATAAGACCTTATAAATCCTTTTACAAAGACAGCATGAGGGAGTTTATCCCATTGCTCTCTTTCTATGGCATCTATTATGCCTGGTCTGAGTTTAAGGACTTCACTTACCTGCTGCTGAGTAAGTCCTGCCTTTTCCCTCTCCTCTTTTAAGATTTTGCCTATACTATTTATCTTATTTTCCTGTATTTTCTCCTCTTTTGTTTCCATCTTTTCCTGCTAATTAAAACATAATTTTTATATAAGCTTTCTTCTTAAGCTCATTTAGCCAAACAGAATATCTCTTTTCTATTTCTTTGTTATACAAAATCTTATAGATATAATTTTTTACCTCTTTTAATGGCTTAATTCCAGCCTTTTTTTTGTCCAAAAGCTTGATTATCTGGATTCCAAATGGCCTTGGTATAGGTCCTTTTACTTCTCCTACTTCCATATTCTCGACTATCTTCCTCAACTTGGCATCCAACTCATCTAAGGTAAAATATCCCAGATCTCCTCCATTGTCTGCACCCGGTCCCTCTGAAAATTCCTCTGCCAGATCAGAAAAATCCTGTCCTGCCTGAATTCGTGACATAATAACCTCTGCCTTTCTCATAATTTCCTGCACTTCATTTGGATCATCTGGATTATTTATTTTTAAGAATATAGAGGCAATCCTTACCTTTCCCACTGTCCTGAACTCATCTTTGTGCTTTTCATAATACTCTTTTATCTTTTTATCACTTATTACTATTCTGGATCTCACTTCAAACTCCATGATCTGCATCCTTTGTATGTTCTTCTTTATCTGCTCCTTATATTCCTGATAAGTAAATCCATGCTGTTTTAGCATCTTTAAAAACTGTTCATGAGTAATACCCTGAGCTTTTTCTATTCTTTTTATTTCTTCATTTATGTCAGCTTCACTCACCTTTATTCCCAGTTCTTTTGCCTTACTTTCTGCCAGCTTGTTATTTATCAAGATATTGAGAACCTTTTTACAGAGTTGTTCGTATTCTTTTTTGTGATATTTTTTTAACCATAAAGGGTCCTTTCCTGTCATTTCTTTTATTCTCTTATTTAGCTCATAAAGGGTTATTATATCGCCATTTACTATAGCCACTATTTTATTATAGATTTCCGCCTTAGCAGAAAAGTTTATGAGAAATAGACATGTGGCTATTATCAGTGATAAAAAGATTAAACCGAGTTTCTTCATACAATATATTCTAAACTATTAGGCCGAACTCCTTTAATAATTCAGAAGAGGTGCAAATCCTAAACAAAGGGTAAAGAGGAGTTTTTCTGTAACATTCAATAATATTTTTATGCATCCATTCTCTTGCTGCTGTACAGCAGTCCTCTAATATAACGGTTTTAAAATCATAGCATATGGAATCCATGGCTGTAGCCAAAACACAAAATGTTGTTGTTATTCCAGCAATCACGCACATGTTTACACCTCTTTCTTTTAGCCACTTATGCAGGTCAGTATTAAAGAATGCGGAAAATCTTGGTTTTGGAAGCCAGAGGTCCTCTGGTTTCATGTCTAACTCTTCTATTACCTTGGCCCCTTCTGTTCCTGCTATAGAATGAGGTTTCATCTTTCCTTGAAAGATAAAATCATCTTCTTTAAATGCGTCTGTGGAAAATACTATTGGCCATCCTTTTTTTCTAAAATGAAAGATCACTTTGTTGATTGGTGCTATTATTCTTTTTGCATATTCTGTTATAGGCAATCTTTTGCTTTCATCAAAGTTGTCTTTTACCATATCTATTATCAAAAAGGCTGGTGTATCCATTTCTAAGCTCCTTTATACAGGATATAATAAGTTCTGCTGCTCTGTCTATCTGCTCTTCTGTGTTAGATCTTCCCAAGCTGAATCGAAGCGCACCTATGGCTATATCTTCAGGAACTCCCATTGCTGAAAGCACATGCGAAATCTTATTCTTGCCCTCATGACAAGCTGATCCAGTAGATGCTATTACCTGTGGTATTTTTTCTAAAATCTCTTCTCCTGGAATTCCTGGAACAGAAATATTGAGTGTATTAGGAAGTCTGTTTTCAAGATCTCCATTCAGCACTATTCCCTCTATGTATTGGAATAAAAGAGCTTGAAGTCTATCCCTTAGTTTTTTTATGCGAGGGATATCTTCTTTTAATCTGTGCTTAGCAAGTCTGCAAGCTGTGCCCAGAGCTATAGCCAGAATAACACTTTCTGTGCCAGAACGTCTACCTTCCTCTTGTCCTCCTCCATGAAGAAGCGGAGTTATGTTTGTGCCTTTTTTTATAAAAAGCGCTCCTATTCCTTTTGGGGCATAAAATTTATGACCAGCTATGGTCAGAAGATCTACACCTAATTCATTTACATCAACAGGTATCTTTCCTACTGCCTGGGCTGCATCTGTATGAACAGGGATTCCAAGCTCTTTCCCTATCTGAGCTATTTCTTTTATTGGCTGAACAGTACCTGTTTCATTATTAGCCAGCATTATACTTATAAGCTTTGTGTTTTGTCTGATCTCTTTTTTAACATCTTCTGGGTCAACTAAGCAATTTCTGTTCACCTTTATTACGCTTACTTCTACACCCAGTTCCATAAGATACAAAGCAGGGTTTAAAATAGATGGATGTTCAATAGCAGACATGATGATATGATTTTTTTCTGGTTCCCTTAGATCAACCATTCCCTTAATAACCATGTTATTTGATTCTGTTCCACCAGAGGTAAAGATTATTTCTGAAACATCTGCTCCTATAAGTTCTGCTACATCCTGACGCGCTTTTTCTAAGCCCTCTTTTGCCTTTTTGCCAAGCACATGCGAGCTCGAGGGATTGCCAAAAATATCCATATAGGACCCCATTTCTCTGATTACTTGGGGATCTATCATCGTGGTGGCATTATGATCCAGATATATGAGCTCTTCTGTTTTCATTTGCATTATTTAATACATCAGAACTTATTATCTTACAAGTCTTTGCGAGCGTGTTCGAAAAATCTTTTTGAATAGGTTCGATAAGCTGAAAACTCAGGCTATGGTAAGATCTCTTTGTTGTATTAGCTTTTTTAAGATTATAAAATATAATATAAAAACACATAGGGAATAAGCTATGAAAGATTACTATAAAATACTCGGTGTTTCTCCAGATGCAACAGAGCAGGAGATAAAAAGTGCATATAGAAGGCTTGCTTTAAAATATCACCCTGACAGGAATCCAAATGATCCTTATGCAGAGGAGAAATTTAAAGAAATATCAGAGGCATATGCTGTTCTTATGGATCCTGTAAAGAGAAGACAATACGATGAATCAAGGTTAAGTAGAAGACGAGATTTTTCTTATTCACAGGAGCAGATCTTTGAAGACCTTTTTAGATCAGATAATTTCTTGCATCTTTTTAATGAAATTTTTAATGAATTTCAAAGGATGGGTCTTAATTTTGATCAAAGGTTTTTCCAAAGGATTTTCTTTGGAAGGAGAGGAGGATTTTTTGGAGGAATTTTTATCTGGGGATGGGGTATGTCTTCTAACCCAGAAGATAGGCCACCTAAGAGAGCTGAACCAATACATATCCCGCAATCAGGGCCACTTGATCTTTTTAAAAAGATAGGAAAAAAGATAAAAGGGCTTTTAGGAGAGAAAAAAGCACTTCCTAAACCTGTAGATCTTATTTACAGGATCAGGATAAGTAAGCAGGAGGCGCAAAAGGGAGGATGGATAAAGGTATCGCTGGATCTGAATGGAAAAAAAGAAACGCTTAGGATAAGGATACCTGCTGGAATAAAGAACGGAAGCAGGCTAAGAATAAAGGGGAAAGGTATGGAAGGAGCTGGAAAAAGGGGTGATCTGTATCTAAGGATTGAGATTTCATGAAAAAGATAGCTCTTATTTCTACTCCATGGCCACTTTTTAACAGGCCCTCAATTCAGCTTGGCTGTCTCAAGGCATTTTTAAAGCACAAGCTACCTGAACTTGAGATAGACAACCTGCATTTATATCTTAGGATAGCATACAGAATAGGATATGAACTTTATAACAAGATTTCAGAAAGTAGCTGGCTTTCTGAGTCCATATATGCATGGATACTTTATCCAGAAAAAAGAGATACTATAAAAAAGCTGTGGAAGAAGAAGATCAGGAAAGATGTCTTAAAACATGAGATTGAGTTTGAGAAATTATGCGAGCTTGTAAAAAAGGAGTCAGATCTTATTATTACCCAGACAGACTGGAGTAGATATTTCCTTGTAGGATTTTCAATATGTTTTTCTCAGCTCACAAGCTCCATTTACTTCTTAAAAAAGATAAAGACAAGATTTCCTGAACTAAAGATCGTTATTGGAGGGTCCTGTTGTTCAGGAGATATGGGCGAAAGTCTAAAAAATGCGTTTGAGGAGATAGACTATGTAATCCAAGGAGAAGGAGAGCTCCCTCTGTATAATCTGGTTTCAAGTCTTATTCAGGGAAAAGAACCCGATATATCCCCGGCTCAGATAACAGACCTGAATAGTCTTCCTGTTCCAGACTATTCAGATTATTTTAGACAGGCAGAATATATAGCAAAAGGGAATCCATTTCAGGCAAAGCTACCAATGGAGGTTTCCAGAGGATGTTGGTGGGGTAAGTGTGCATTCTGTAATCTTAATCTTCAGTGGAAAGGGTATAGGGTAAAATCAGCAAAAAAGGTGACAGGTGAGATAAATGAGCTTGTGAAAAAATATCAGGTCTTGTCTGTCTCTTTCATGGATAATCTTATTCCTCCTGATTCAGATGAACTTTTCAGCACTATAGATAGATTGAGGAAGGATCTGAGGATATTTTCAGAAATCAGGGCAGATACCCCTCTCAGGACCCTTATCCTTATGGGAAAGGCTGGTATGAATGAGGTTCAGGTAGGAATTGAAGCTCTGAGCAGTAGGCTTTTAAAGAAGATGAAAAAAGGCACTACTGCTATACAGAATATTGAAATAATGAAAAATTGTGAAGCAAAGGGAATGCCCCGGCTTGTA
>JAMOPX010000158.1 GCA_027064285.1 Desulfobacterales bacterium
TACCAATTATCCTGCCCTTTGCTGCTCCTTCCTTTACTGCACAGTGTTTTATAAGCTTGATAAGCCTTAGTATCTCTTCCACATCTTCCCACTCCTCTGTTGGAAGTCCTAAAATAAAGTAAAGTTTAAGGGAAAGCTCTTCTTTTGCAATCAGTTGAACAGCATTTATTATCTTATCTTCATTCAAATGCTTATTTATCACTTTTCTAAGCCTTTCAGATCCAGCTTCTGGGGCTATGGTAATCTGCTTTTGACCAGCCTTTTTCATATAATCTAAAAACTGTGGGCTAACTGCATCTGCCCTTATGGAAGAGATAGAGAACTTACCTCCTTTTTCACAAATAAAAGACAAAATCTTGTCTATGGAAGGCACATCAGCTATGGATGCGCTTAGCAGTCCAACATATCCCTTTTTATTTAATGCCTTCTGAATAGCCTCTATAAGAGCTTCGAAATCATGGTATCTTGGGGGCCTGTATATGTATCCAGCAGCACAGAACCTGCAAGACCTTCCACATCCCCTTGCCATTTCTATCACAACTCTATTGGAAAACTCGGTTTCTGAAGAAATAATCTTTGAGTATGCTACATCCTCTAAAGGGAACTTCTTTGCAATCAGAACCTTCTCCTTTATGCCCTTCTGAATAGGATAAAATGAAGAAATTGTGCCATCTTTGTTGTATTCTGTTTTGTAAAAGGAAGGCACATATACACTTGGTTCATTCTTGGCTATAAAAAGAAGCAGATCATTTTTACTTGAAAATCGCTCATAGGAATCTATTAGAAGCTCTATTACATTATCCAGGTTCTGCTCAGCTTCTCCCAACAAAAACAGATCAAAAAACAAGGACAAAGGTTCAGGGTTCAGAAATACTGCTACTCCTCCTGCTATTACTAATGGATATATGCTTTGTCTTTGTTCTGCCAGCAGAGGCACTTCGCCAAGTTCAAGTATTTTTAATATGTTTGTATAATCATTTTCAAATGAAACAGAAAAGGCTATCAGGTCAAAACTACTGAGACAAGATTGAGACTCAATTGAACGCAAAGGTTCTTCTTCATATGGAAGAAAAAATCTCTCTGCAACCACATCATCTCTTTTGTTAAGCAGGTCATATACAATCTGAAAACCCAAATTAGACATCCCAACATGATACAGGTTGGGATATACAAGTGCTACTGAAAATCTTTCTCTTTTTTTCTTGTGTAAGGCTCCTATTTCTTTTTTTTCTTTAATGTTCCTCCTATAAAGGCGTTTGTTCATCTATGCTATTTCTCTTTTATCCTCGAATCAGAGTTCCTCAAAAAAGCAGGATAATCTAAGTTTTTTATCTTATTTATAAGTCCTCTTTTTTTTCCTTTTCCATTTTCATGTTCGTTTTTAAGCCCCTCTTTTGCTTTCTGGCTTGTGGGAGGGGTAACTTTTCTTACAGTCCACGGTTCTTTTATCTCTTCAGGCGTTGCATCTCTGATTTTATCTTTTATATTCACCACATTTGCTCTTTGAGTAACATGACTTTGTTCTTTTTCATCTTCATCTTCAAGTTCTTCTTCTACCTCTTCAGCACCATCTATACCAGTAGCTATTACAGTAACCTGAATCTCATCTTCTATTCTGTCATCTATAACTACTCCCCAGTAAATATCTACATCATTTTCATTTACTTGGTTTTTCAAGAAGTTACATGCCGCATCTATCTCTTCCATGCTTATAGTTGAAGGACCTGTAATATTTATTAAAAGACCTTTTGCACTGCTAATAGATATATCCTCGAGCAATGGACTTTTAATAGCCATCTCAGCCGCTTCTATAGCTCTTTTATCACCGCTTGCAACTCCTCTTCCCATAAGGGCAGTGCCTCTTTTTTCCATAACTTTCTTTACATCAGCAAAGTCTAAGTTAATAAATCCCTGACTTGTTATAAGATCAGAAATACCTTTTACTGCATCTAAAAGCACATTATCTGCCTTTGCTAACAGCTCTACAAAACTCATAGACTTTGTGCCTATGGATTTCAGCTTTTCATTATTTATAAGAATCAGACTGTCCACTTCTTTTCTCAGCAGTTCTATTCCTTGAAGTGCTCTTTTCATCCTTTTTTCACCTTCAAATAAAAAAGGCTTTGTTACTACTGCCACTGTAAGAGCCTTTGTCTCCTTACATACCCTTGCAATTACCGGAGATGCTCCTGTTCCAGTACCTCCACCCATACCAGCGGTTATAAAAACCATATCTGGCTCTCCAAGATATTCTCTTATCTGATCCGCGCTTTCTTCTGCTGCCTTCATTCCTATTTCTGGATCTCCACCAGCTCCAAGACCCATTGTTAGATCAGGACCAAGCTGTATCTTTGACTCTGCAAGAGATCTCTCTAAGTCTTGAGCATCTGTATTTGCAACTATAAAATCCACTCCCTGCAATTCTGCATTGATCATGTTATTAATCGCGTTACATCCAGCTCCTCCTACTCCTATGACCTTTATTTTTGTAAGATTAAATACCTTTCGTTCTTCCACTATGTTAAACTTTGCCGCCATATTTAACCCCCTATATTATTTTAAAAAACTTCACTAAACCATTTTTTCATAGTATTCATTATCCTGAGGAATATATTAGAATCCCTTATCCTGAACTTCCTTTTCTTTTTTCTCTCCCTTGCTCCGTACATAAGAAGACCTAATGCTGTGGCATACATGGGTTCTCTTGCTATCTCAGATCTTCCTCCTACATATCTTGGATAACCCACCCTTGCAGGAACACGAAATATCCTTTCTGCTACCTCTACTATACCATCCAAAAGCGCTGAACCACCCGTTATAACAACACCACAGTTAAGCTCCACATCCACTTCAGATCTTATAAGGTCTTCATATAGCAAGGAAAATATCTCTTCCACCCTTGGTTCTAATATTTCGGCAATCCTTTTTCTTGAAACCTTGCGAAGCCCATTTTCATAAAATCCCTTTATCTCTACAAATTCATCTTCAGATACTAAGGAAACAAAACCACAACCATATTTTTTCTTTATCTCTTCTGCTTCTTTTTGAGATGTTTTAAGCCCAACAGACAGATCATAGGTAAGGTTATTTCCTCCCAGAGGCAATACTGAAGTATGTCTTATAGCACCACTTGAAAACACTGCCATATCTGTTGTTCCACCGCCAAGATCAATGAGTATAACATTTCCTTTCTTTTCATCTTCTTTAAGAACAGCATCACTTGAAGCTATAGCCTGAAGAATTATATCACATACATCTAAGCCCGCATTATTTACACATTTTATAATATTTTGAGCAGCAGTTATAGCAGCAGTTATTATATGAAGTCTCACTCCAAGTCTCACACCAGACATACCTATTGGATTTTGGATACCCTCTTCATCATCCACTTTATACTCTTGCACAATAGTCTGAATTATCTCTCTGTCCATAGGGATAGCCACAGCACTTGCCACATCAATTACTCTTTCTAAATCTTTTTTAGTTATCTCTTTATGTTTGATTGGAATAGAACCATCGCTATTAAAGCTTTTTATATGGCCACCAGCTATTCCTACATAAACTGCATCTATCTCACATCCTGAGTCATTCTCTGCCTTTTCTATAGCTTCTTCTATGGAATGAACTGTTTCATCTATGTCCACAACAACGCCCTTTCTCAGCCCATTAGATGGATGAGTACCAATACCGATGATTTCTAAGCTATTGTCCTCTTTCACTTTTCCTACTAATGCGCATATCTTGGTAGTCCCTATATCAAGTCCTACAACAATATCTTTATCCATTTATATTCTCCAATCTGACTACCGCTCCATTCTTTATACAATCCAGATCTATAAATATAGTTTTTATTTGGGCATAATTTGCAAAATAATTCAATATCTTTGTCAGTTCCTGAATCTTTTTTATAGTTCTATTCTGATCTAAGTATTCAATCTGATGGGTAAGAACCACTTCAATCCTTGGATTGGTAAAATATATATGAATACTCCCATACTTTGTTATATGTAGTTCTGAAATTCGGTCAATACCTTTTTTAAAAAACAGAGAAATAATCTCTATAGACTTTTTTAACCAAAGGTTAAAATTTGGATCTGTAGGCTCAAGTCCTGTTATTATAGGAAGATCTGCATATTCATCATGTTTCTTAATCTTAAAAATATTTCCATCTGAATCTAAGTAAAAAAAATTATTTTCCATTACAATTAGTGCAAATGGAATTTCTTTTTGGATATCTATTATTAATGTATCAGGAAACTTTTTTTTTATTTTCACAGTCTTTATATCGGGATTCATCTCTATTTTTCTTTTTAATTCATCTTCATCAAAAAGGATTATATTTTTATCGATTTCTTTTAGCCTAAAAATTCTTTTTATATATTCTTTTATCTGTTTTTCTCCACCATGTATTATTATCTTTTTTATCCTGAATCTATCAGATTCTGATATACACTTATATAGTTCCAAAAGTCCTAAGCTGATCAAAGCCGTGATGAGAATCCCTATGCATATAAAAAAGAGCCATGGTCTTATAACATTCTTTTTTGTATCATTTTCTTTATTCTTT
Organism: Desulfobacterales bacterium; assembly: GCA_027064285.1. GTDB lineage: Bacteria > Desulfobacterota > DSM-4660 > Desulfatiglandales > JALVZP01 > JALVZP01. Next base: position 4,568 of record JAMOPX010000158.1, read on the forward strand.
TTCTTTTTTTTCTTCCTCACTAATCAAAACCAATAAACTGGATTTCAGGCTCAAGTTCTATTCCATCCTTATCTTTTATTTTATCTTTAATTATCTTTATAAGCCTCATTACATCTGAAGCGCTACTGTTTCCTTTATTTATAATGAAATTAGCATGAAGTTCAGAGACCTCAGCATCTCCGATTCTTCTGCCTTTCAATCCCGCCTTTTCTATAAGAGCTCCTGCATAATCTTCTTTGGGATTTTTAAATATACAGCCTGCACTAAGGCAATTAATAGGCTGGCTTTGCTTTTTAAGCTTGATATAAAAAGAAATTCTTTTTTTGATTTCTTTCCTATTATACAGCTTCATGCTAAACCACACATTTACTATAACAGCACCCTTATCTATACGCGTCCTTCTATAAGAAAATTCCAGCTCCTTCTTCTCTTTTAAGATTACCTCTCCGAAAGGGTTTACAATCATGAGTTTTTCCACCTTATCTAATACTTCTCCTCCAAAAGCTCCTGCATTCATGAAAACTGCACCTCCTACAGTACCAGGAATTCCAGCGAGAAATTCCAATCCACTAAGCCCATTCTTTATGCAATACCTCAGCAAATAAGATATATTTACCCCTGCACCTGCTGTAAGAATGCCGTCTTTACTGTCCAGCTTTTCAAATTCTCCTCTGAGTCTTATAGCTACTCCTTTAAATCCAGAATCGCTTACAAGGACATTACTTCCCTTTCCCAAGACAAAATAAGGGATTTGTTCCTGAGTTAAATAAATCAAAAGATCTTTTAATTCCTTAAGATTCATTACTTCACAGAGTGCCCATGCCTTTCCTCCTATTTTAAATGTAGTATATGGAGCAAGCGTGACATTAAAGCGCGTATTAGGACATATATATTTAAGTTGATGGATTTTCTTCATTTTTCTGAAGGAACTTTTCTCCTACAAAATATATATTTCCTGCTCCAAGAGTAAGTACCATATCGCCCGGCTTTGCTATTTGCATAAGCATGGATAAGGTCTCATCTAATCCTGTGCTATAGAGCACATTTTTATGCCCATGCTCTTTTATAGCCGTTGCAAGTCTTTCTGAGGTAATCCCTTCAATGGGAGGCTCTGAAGCAGGATAAATAGGATTTAGAATAAGCACATCTGCATAATCAAAAGAGGTGACAAACTTATCAAAAAGCGCTTTTGTTCTGGAATACCTGTGAGGCTGAAACGCTACTATGAGTCTTTTGTGAGGCCACCATTCTTTTATTGTCTTAAGGGTTGCCACAATTTCTGTAGGATGATGACCATAGTCATCCATTACCAATATTTCTTTTGTTTCTCCTTTTATCTGAAACCTTCTCTCAAGTCCACCTATGTTTCTGAGCCCCTTGATTATAGAATCAATATCTATTTCCAGCTCCATGGCTACTCCAACAGCAGCAAGGGCATTTAGGACATTGTGAATTCCGGGCATTCCCACAAATACTTCACCCAAGTTCTTTCCTTTATATACAAGCTCAAATCTGGTACCAAAGTCTTCTTTCTTTAAAAAACGCCCTTTTATGTCAGCATCTGTTTCTAATCCATATGTAACGTATCTCCTTTTCACATGAGGAATCACCTTTCTTATCTGCTCATCATCTAAGCACAGCACAGCTAATCCATAAAATGGGAGTTTATTTATAAACTCAACAAAGGAGTTTCTGAGATTTTCCATGCTCTTATAATAATCCATATGTTCATAGTCTATGTTTGTAACCACAGATATAGCAGAAGAAAGCCTCAAAAATGTTCCATCACTCTCATCTGCCTCTGCTACAAGGATATCTCCCTGTCCAAGCCTTGCATTAGATCCATCCCATATACTCAGTCTTCCTCCTATTATAACTGTGGGATCTATTTCTGCTGCACTAAGTATAGAAGCGATCATACAAGTGGTTGTTGTTTTTCCATGAGCCCCTGATACTGCTATGCTATATTTAAAGCGCATAAGCTCTGCGAGCATCTCAGCTCTTGGTATAACAGGGATAGCCTTTTTCCTTGCCTCTATCAGCTCTGGATTCTCATCTGAAACAGCAGAGGAGTAAACTACTACATCTACTCCATTTATATGATTCTTGTTGTGAGAGTATTCTATCTTTGCCCCTAAGGATTCCAGTCTCTCAGTTATAGAACTTCTCTTTAAATCACATCCGCTAACCTCGTATCCTAGGTTTATAAGAAGCTCTGCAATACCGCTCATTCCTATACCACCTATGCCAATAAAGTGGATCTTTTTTACTTTTTTAAGAAGCTTCATCCTGTCTTAACCTCATAACTATATGCTCAGCAATTATTCTGGCAGAATCTGGATTTGCCAATCTTCTGGCATTATGTCCTAACATATGCAAAAGTTCTGGTTTGTCCATAAAGGCCTTTATAAACATCGCAAGCTTTTCTGGAGTAAGCTGCGATTGTGGAATAACCACTGCTCCGCCTATCCTTTCTAGCATAAGGGCATTTTTTTCTTGATGATTATCTGTGGCAAAAGGATATGGTATCAGGATAGATGCCTTTCCAGCAGCAGCCAGCTCAAAAATACTGGATGCACCTGCCCTACTTAGCACCAAATCTGCTTTACATAATAGCTCTGGCATATTATCTGCAAAACTGAATACTTGGGCTTTTATATCCATCTCTTTGTACTTATTCTTTACTCTCTCAAAATCAATATCTCCGGTCTGATGTATAACACTTGGCTTTATCCCTTTTTCTAAAAGTAATTTAAGTGCCTGCAAAAAGATACTGTTTACAGCTACAGAACCCTGACTGCCTCCAATTACAAGTATGGTAAATTCTGGCCTATTTTTCTCTTTAATCTGAAAAAATTCTTTCCTTACTGGATTTCCGCTATAGAGACACCTCTTTCCATCAATAAGCTTTTCTGTTTCCTTGAATGAGACAAAAAGTTTATCTAAGATAAAAAGCCTATATAAAATGCGGTTTGCTCGTCCAGGCACAAAATTCTGTTCATGAGCAAATACAGGAATTCCTATAAGCTTACCTGCTATGCATGCTGCTGCGCTCAAAAAACCACCAAGCCCTAAGATAATATGAGGAGAATTTTTCCTTAATAACTGAAACATCCTGCGAAACAAAAGCCACTTTAAAGGACCATCTATATCTATAAAAACAGGTCTGTAGTTATGCTTTTTTATTATGTTAAATGCAGGACCTTTCTTGTTTGTAACAAATACTACATTCAGTTCTTTCACATACTCTTTAAGGGCCTCTAAGATACATATCCCCGGATATATGTGCCCTCCTGTCCATGCAGATGCAACCAAAATATTTAATCTTTTAAGTAACTTACCTTTTTGAGGAAACATTTAAGAGTATTCCCATCTCTAACATACTAAAAAGCAGCGAAGACCCTCCATAGCTCAAAAAAGGAAGAGTTATTCCTTTTGCTGGAATAAGATTCATTGCAACACACATATTTATCAAAACCTGGATCCCAAGCATACAGCTTATCCCAAATGCTAAATATTTATTAAATAGATCCTTGGTGTCTATAGCAATCTTTATTCCCTTGGCAATCACTATCATATAAAGAAGTATTATAATTGAGATACCTATGAATCCTATCTCCTCTCCAATAACAGGGAGTATAAAGTCAGTGTGAGGTTCAGGTAGATAAAACAGCTTTTGTTTTCCTGCTCCAAGCCCAACACCAAATATTCCACCTACACCAAATGCATAAAGAGAATGGATTATCTGAAATCCATAAGTATCAGCATATGCCCAGGGATTCCTAAAGGCCTCCCACCTGTGGATAACATAGGATGAATGAGAAAAAAGATATATTCCTACAGGAACAATTGCAATTAGTATCAGAAAGAGATGAAAAGGATTTGCCCCTCCGACAAATAGCATTATAAAAAGCCAGGCACATATCATTACTACTGAACCATGATCAGGCTGTTTTAGTATCAGAGCCATAATCAGGCCAGTTATAATAAGATGATGCAGGATACCTTTTTTAAAAGAGTTCATCTCCAAGCCTTTATTAGCCATGGAGTATGCCATATAGATGCAAAGAGAAAACTTTGCCAATTCAGTTGGCTGAAATGAAAAACCAAATGCCCTGATCCATCTTCTGGCGCCATTTACGGCATGTCCTATAAAAAAGAGGGAGATCAAAGCAAGGATACTAAAAAAAAGCAGTCCTATAGCTATTTTCTTATTTGAAAAAAGATTTAGTGGAAGCGACATCCCAATTGCCATTACAATAAGACTTAAAAAGCAAAAAAAGGCCTGTCTTTTTAAGTACATGTATGGATCACCAAATCTATATAGAGCCAGATTTGAGCTGGCACTATATACAAAAATAAGTCCTATGCAGATAAGCAAAAAAACAGAAATAAGTAATACATAATCATACTGAGGAGCTTGCTCATTTTTCATTAAAAATTTTCCTTACTGCTTCTTTAAAGACTTCTCCTCTGTGAGAATAGTCTTTAAACATGTCAAAGCTGGCACATGCAGGCGAAAGCAGAACAACATCACCGCTTTGTGCCTTGGAAACAGCTTTAGATACTGCTTCATACATATCACATGCCATTTCTGTGCTTATGCCTTTGTTTTTAAATTCCATAAACATAGAATAAGCACTTTCTCCAATGAGTACTACATGTTTTACACTGTTTTTTGCCTTTTCTGCCAGATAAGAAAAATCAAGCCCCTTGTTTTTCCCGCCAGCAATAAGAACTACAGGTCTATTTATGCCTTGTATAGCCTTTACAGCAGAGTCCACATTGGTTGACTTTGAATCATCTATAAATATGATCCCTTTTTTTTCAAAAACAGGCTCTAATCTGTGAGGTAGGGGTTTAAAGCTGCTAATCGCATTTTGAATTACTCCCTTTTTTATCTTAAGAATAGAAGATACAAGAAGTACTGGCATGGTATTTATTACATTATGCTCTCCCACGAGAGATATATCTTTTGTCGAAAACTCCATTTCTACTCCATTAAAACAGACTTTTATGAAATCTCTTTCCAAGAATGCAGACCTATTATATCCTTTTTCCTGTCCAAATCTAAGTAGCTTTACTTTTTCTGCTTTTATCTGAGAGAGTATAGGATCATCATCATTTAGGATTAAAAAGCTGTTCTCTTTCTGATTTTGAAATATCTTGAGCTTGGTGCTTGCATAGTCTTGAAAGCTTTTATACCTGTCCATATGATCAGGACTTATATTTAAGATTATTGACACAAAAGGACAAAACTCTTTTATAGTTTCTAACTGAAAACTACTTATCTCTAAGACAATAAAATCCCAGCTCTGATCCTCAAGAAAACAGGAGATAAAAGGTTTGCCAAGGTTTCCTCCTGCAAATACCCTTGCTCCTGACTGCTCAAGTACATGTGCTATCATCGTCGTAACTGTGGATTTTCCATTTGTCCCTGTAATAGCTATTATAGGCCAAGGACAGAATCTATAGGCAAGCTCGATCTCTCCTATTACCTCTACCCCATATTCCCGGGCTTTTTTAACTATATCCGACTTTGAAGGAACTCCAGGACTTAATACCAAAATGTCTGAGCTAAGTATTGCCTCTTCATCATATCCACCTGTTTTTATGTGGCATCCCAATTGCTCCAGTTTATCCAGATACTCTTTTTTAAGTTCATATTTTTTCTTTATGTCACTTATAAAGACATCTGCCCCATTCTTTTTCAAAAACAAGCCTGTGTAAAAGCCTGTAATTCCCAGCCCTAAGACAGAAATTCTTTTTCCTTGAAACTTCATGTTATCTGAGCTTTAGTGTGCTAAGTCCTAAAAGCGCTAATATAATAGATATAATCCAAAATCTGACTATTACTTTT
>JAMOPX010000159.1 GCA_027064285.1 Desulfobacterales bacterium
AACCTATGTTAGCAACGCCTTTATATACTTCATTGTCTATATGCACCTTAACAGCATATACCCCTGTCTTTGGAGTAAGCTCATCTATTAGCTTCAGATTTGCAGTAGGATAACCCAAAATCCTTGTTCCCCTGTTTTTTCCCTTAATCACTGTTCCTGTGACCTGATAGTTTCTGCCCAACAGGATTTTTGCTTCTTTTAATTTCCCTTCCTGCACAAGATTTCTTATCTTTGTACTGGATACTATTGTGCCATTTATAGAAACAGGGTCCACTACCTCTATCTTAAATCCATATTGTTCAGCCATCTTTTTCAGAAACTCTATGTTTCCTTGCCTGTTTTTCCCAAATGCATAATCATAACCCACTACTATATATTTTACTCCGATCTTTTGCACTAAGATCTTTTCTACAAAATTCTTTGCAGAGATAGTAGCAAATTCTTTTGTAAATGGAAGACACAGAATAATGTCAATCCCTGCTTCCTTTATAAGCCTCAATTTCTGTGGGGTAGGGGTGATTACAGGAGGTCCGTTGCCATTGCTAAGCACCTTTATTGGATGCGGATCAAAGGTCATTACCACAGATGATCCATTTATCTCCCTTGCTATTTGTTTTACCTTATCAAACAGTGCAAGGTGTCCTCTATGTACACCATCAAAATTTCCAATAGTAAGAACAGGATCTTGTATAGGAGATTTCAATTCTGACAAGTCTCTTATAATGCTCATTTTCTGGAAACTTTCTTGACAAGAATTTTTGTTTAATATAATTTTTTAATATAAAAGATCAATACTTTTTTGCCGAAGTGGCGGAATTGGCAGACGCGCTAGATTCAGGATCTAGTGGGGGAAACCCCGTGCGGGTTCAAATCCCGCCTTCGGCATGAAAAAGGAGGTTGGCAAGGCTAACCTCCTTTAAATTTTTTTGGAAGATAGAAGATGAGGATAATATTCTTTGCTGGAAAAGGAGGGGTTGGAAAAACAAGCATTTCTGCTGCCACAGGTGTAAGGGCATCAGAGATGGGCTATAAGACCATTATCATGTCCTTAGATATTGCCCACAGTCTGTCAGACATATTTGATCTGGATAAAGACCTTCTGGATCTGAGCAAAGGAAGGCCTGTGCAGATAAATAAAAACCTGTGGATTCAGGAGCTGGATATCTATGAAGAGATAAACAGAAACTGGGGAGAGATATATAGATACATTGCAACCCTGCTTAATACTACAGGAATAGACGAGATATTAGCAGAAGAGCTGGCTATACTTCCTGGAATGGAGGAGATAAGTCTGCTTCTCTATATAAACAGCTATGTAAAGCAGGGAAAATATGATTTGATAATCTTGGATTGTGCTCCAACAGGAGAATCCATCAGGTTTATAAGTATCCCGACTGCTCTGGAATGGTATATGAAAAAGATATTCAAGCTGGAAAAAAGGATAGTTGGATATGTAAGGCCAGTAGCCCGCAGGATCTCAGATGTGCCCATGCCAGGAGATGAATATTTTGATGCAATAGAAAACCTTTTTAACAGACTAAAAGGAGTAAATAAGATATTAGAGGATCCTGAGATAACCAGCGTGAGGCTTGTAACCAATGCAGAGAAGATTGTTCTAAAGGAAACCCAGAGGGCATTTATGTATTTTTGCCTTTATCACATAAATATTGATGCTATAATAGTAAACAGGGTGTATCCAGATTATGAAGAAAATGAATTTATAAGGTCATGGAAAAAGTCGCAGAACTTTTACTTAGAAAAGGCAAAAGAGTACTTTGATCCTGTTCCAATATTTACTGTTGGTATGTTTAAGGGAGAGGTTTTGGGATATAGCGCACTAAAAAGATTGGCCACGCAATTGTATGGAGACACAGATCCCACAGTCCACTTTTTTCAAGATGAGCCTTACAGGTGGATCAAAGAAAATGGGGATTACAAGCTTATAGTAAAACTTCCTTTTGCTGAAAAGAAAGAGATAAAATTACACAGGGTTTCAGATGAGTTAATAGTAAAATTGGGAAATGTAAAAAGACATTTTTTACTGCCCCGTCAGGTAACAGGCATGAATAAAGTAAGTGCCCGTTTGGACGGGCAAGAACTTCATATAATATTTAAAGGAGAGGTAAGCGATGGCCAGTAAAGATAAAGAAGAAAAAAGAGAAAAAGAGGTAAGGGAACAGGTAGTATGCCCTATTGGAAGGCTATTTGCAGATTTCTTTATTCAGAAGGATTCTCCTTTTTTTGAGCATATTAACAGGAGTAAGATTGAATTTCTAAAAGCAATAAAAAGTATTATAGACCAAAAAATAGAACAGCTGGAAAAGAGAACAGAAAAGAAAAAAGCTACAAAAATAGAGGTGGAATAGCTTAATTGTCTAGCAAGACAATAGAGTTACTAATCAAAAGCTTTATTAATTACTTAAGGCATCAAAAGGGCTATTCTGCTAATACGCTAAAGGCATATGAAACAGATCTGGTAGATTTTTTTTCTTTTTTACTCAGTAAGTGTGGATTTTCTGAAAAAGACAGTATAGATAAGGTCTCGATATATGAGATAAGAAACTTTATTGGCAGTATGTATAAGACTCACAAAAAGTCAACTGTATCGAGGAAGCTATCTTCCATTAGATCATTTTTTAATTTTTTGGAAAGAACAGGCACAATAAGGAAAAACCCTGCATGGAACATATCTTTTCCAAAGCCTGAAAAATATCTTCCACGTTATTTAAGTGTAGATAATATATGTGAGATATTAGATATAGAAGCAGAAAATGATGCTTTTGTTGACTGGAGGCTATTTAGAGACAAAGCAATATTGGAGCTACTTTATTCTTGTGGTATAAGGGTAAGTGAACTTGTTTCTCTGAACATAGAAGATATAGATATGCATGAGAATGTGATCAAGATAAAAGGAAAAGGTGACAAAGAAAGGATTGTTCCAATGGGAAAATATGCATTGGAGGCAGTAAAAAAATATCTTTCTGTATTGGACAATGTAAAAAAAGATAACACAAGAGCTCTTTTTCTTAACAGATCAGGAAAAAGGATCTCTGATAGAAGCATAAGAAGGATTGTAAAAAAATATGCTATAAAAAAAGGGCTTAGCTGGGATATAAGCCCTCATTCTTTGAGGCATAGCTTTGCCACTCATCTGTTAGAAGGAGGGGCAAATATAAGAGTAGTCCAGGAGATGTTAGGTCATGCCAGTTTATCCACCACCCAACGATATACCCATCTTACCTTAGACAGGCTTATACAGGTGTATAAAAAATCTCATCCAAGGGCAAAGGAGAAAAAGGATGAATAAGATATACTCCACCACCATCCTTGCTGTAAAAAAAGATGGCAGTTCTGTTATGGCAGGAGATGGTCAGGTAACTTTTGGTGAAACAATCATGAAGCACAGGGCAGCCAAGGTCAGATTCATATATAAAAACAAGGTTCTGGTTGGAATCTCTGGAGCCGCTGCAGACGCATTTAGTCTTATAGAAAGATTAGAAGGTAAATTAGAGTCCTATAGAGGCAATCTGGTCAGAGCAGCTGTGGAGCTTGCAAAGGACTGGCGTACAGACAGGGTTCTGAGAAGACTTGAAGCGCTTTTGTTGGCAATGGATGCAGATCATATTCTTATTATCTCTGGCACAGGAGATGTGATTGAGCCAGATGAGTCTGTTGCTGCTATAGGTTCTGGAGGATCTTATGCCCTTGCAGCAGCCCGTGCTCTTATTGCACATTCTTCTCTGAGTGCTAAGCAGATAGCTTATGAGGCCATGAAGATAGCTGCATCCATATGCATATATACGAATGACCAGATTATGATTCATGAACTAAACACAGGAGATAAAAATGAGCAAAAAAAATAATAAACAAAAAGAAATGCAAATAAAGTCAGAGGAGATGCTCACTCCGAGACAAATTGTAGCTGAGCTAGACAAATATATTGTTGGTCAGGATCAGGCAAAAAGATCTGTGGCCATAGCACTAAGAAATAGGTGGAGAAGACAGCAGGTTCCTCCAGAATTAAGGGATGAAATTGCACCCAAAAATATCATAATGATAGGACCTACTGGAGTGGGCAAGACCGAAATAGCCAGAAGACTTGCAAAACTTGCAAATTCACCTTTTTTAAAGGTAGAAGCTACCAAATTTACAGAAGTAGGATATGTGGGAAGAGATGTAGAGTCTATGATCAGGGACTTGACTGAGCTGGCAGTGAATATGGTAAAGAGAGAGGAGCAAAAAAAGGTGGAGGCAAAGGCTAAGGAGCTGGCAGAGGAAAAGGTATTAGATATATTGCTTCCCAAAAGAAGGAGAAGAACTCGTAAAGAAGAAGAATATTATGGTGCGCTTGAGGTGGTAAGGCATGATGATCAGGAAAAAAGTTATGCATCTACAAGAGAAAAGCTCAGACGTATGTTAAGAGAAGGAAAACTTGATGACAGATATGTAGAATTAGAAGTAAAAGAAACAAATGTTCCCATGATAGAAATATTTTCTGCAGCAGGTCTGGATGAGATGGAATTTAACATAAGAGAGGTGTTTGGAAATATATTTCCTCCCAAGAAGAAGAAAAGAAGAGTAAAGGTACCTGAAGCACTGGAAATCCTGACTCAGGAAGAGTCTCAAAAGCTTGTTGATATGGATAAGGTAATAGAAAATGCAATAAAAATTACTGAGCAGAAGGGCATAATATTTCTGGATGAAATAGACAAAATAGCAAGCACATCTTCTGGAGGTTCAGGACCAGATGTCTCAAGAGAGGGGGTTCAGAGAGATCTGCTTCCTATTGTAGAAGGATCCACTGTGATCACAAAGTACGGGATGGTGAGAACCGATCACATACTCTTTATTGCTGCTGGTGCATTTAATGTGAGCAAGCCATCTGATCTTCTTCCTGAACTTCAGGGCAGGTTCCCTATTAGAGTGGAGCTTAAGTCCCTTACTACAGAAGACTTTGTAAAAATACTGACTCAACCGAAAAATGCGCTTATTATTCAGTATAAGGCTTTACTTAAGACAGAAGGGGTGGAGTTGGATTTTGATGAGGATGCCATATATGAAATTGCACGAATAGCAAGTCTTGTAAATGAGAGAACAGAAGACATAGGTGCAAGAAGACTTCATACAGTTATGGAAAAACTTCTAGATGACATATCATTTGAGGCACCAGAGATAAAAGGCCAGAAAATAAAGATAACAAAAGAGTATGTAAGAGAAAAACTTTCTGACATATTAGAAGATGAAAATCTAAGCAGGTATATCCTATGATAGATCAAGCAGAAAGAGCAAAGGTCCTTATAGAGGCACTCCCCTATATCCAGAGGTTTAATGGCTCCACCATGGTTATAAAGTATGGTGGCAATGCAATGATAAATGAAGAATTAAAGAATAACTTTGCCTTAGATGTTATTCTTATGAAATATGTGGGAATAAACCCTATTATTGTACATGGTGGAGGGCCACAGATAGGAGAACTCCTGGAAAGACTTAACATACAGACCAAGTTTGTGGAAGGACTCAGGGTAACGGATGAGCAGGCAATGGATGTGATTGAAATGGTCCTTGTAGGAAAGGTAAACAAAGAGATAGTTAATCTTATTAACAAAAATAAAGGACAGGCAGTAGGGCTTTCAGGAAAAGATGGCGGTCTTTTTGTTGCAAGAAAGATGAAATACATAAAGTACAGGCCAGAAGGTGAACCTCCCGAAGTACTGGATATAGGACTTGTTGGAGAAATAGTATCAGTAAATACAAAGGTGCTTGAAAGTTTAACAAGAGACGGATTTATTCCTGTGATTGCACCTGTTGGTGCTGATGAATCTGGTCAGACCTATAACATAAATGCAGATACTGTGGCCGGACATATTGCCGCTGCAATCAAGGCCAGAAAGCTCATCTTGCTTACTGACACAAAAGGGGTTTTGAATAAAGATGGAAACCTTATATCAAGTCTGAAACTTCAAGAAGCAAGACAGCTTATAGCTGACGGAACTGTTACAGGAGGTATGATACCCAAACTGAACTGTTGCATTAAGGCACTGGAGGGAGGGGTAAAAAAAGCACACATAATAGATGGCAGAGAAAAGCATGCGATTTTGCTTGAGGTATTCACCAAAGGTGGAGTAGGAACAGAGATAATTAACTAAAAAAGAGGCTGTTCGAAAATTGTTTCGAATATGCTTAGTAAAAAGGAGTAAGAAATGGATACGATTGAGAGAGCAGATAAATACATGTTTAAGACATATAAAAGATACCCTGTTGTCCTTGTAAAAGGAAAGGGGTGCAAGGTTTGGGATGAACATGGAAAGGAGTATTTAGACTTTGTTGGTGGAATTGCTGTATGTGCACTTGGGCATTCATCTTCCATTGTAACAGAGGCATTGAAAGAGCAGTCAGAAAAACTTGTGCATGTATCAAATCTTTTTTATACAAAACCTCAGATAGAGCTTGCCCAGTTTTTGGTGGAGCATTCTTTTGCAGACAGGGTCTTTTTCTGTAACAGCGGTGCAGAGGCAAATGAGGCAGCTATAAAGCTTGCAAGAAGATATGCCAATGAAAAATTTGGTGGAAAAAGAAACATTATAATTTCCATGGAAGGCTCTTTTCACGGAAGAACAATGGCCACTCTTTCTGCTACTGGTCAAAAAAAGATCCAGAATGGATTTGATCCTTTGCTTCAGGGATTCAGATTTGTCCCTTTTAATGATGTATCTGCTTTAAACAGGGCAATGGATGAATCTGTCTGCGCTGTTCTGCTCGAGCCTATTCAGGGTGAAGGCGGGGTTATATGTCCTGACAAAGAGTATCTGCAGGAAGTAAGAAGAATATGCAATGAACGGGATGTGGTCATGATACTGGATGAAGTGCAGGTGGGATGCGGAAGAACAGGAAAACTTTTTGCCCATGAGCATTATGGAATAACACCAGATATCATGACCCTTGCAAAGGCTATGGCCAATGGACTTCCCATTGGTGCAATGCTGGCAACAGAGAAATTTTCTGATTCCTTTGGCCCGGGAACTCATGCAAGCACCTTTGGTGGCACCCCTTTGGTAACAGCGGTTTCATTAAGGGTGTTGAAATTTATAGTAGAACAAGGGGTTCTTGAAAACTGTATTAAAATGGGAGAATACTTTAAAAATGGGCTGGAGGAATTAAAGAAAAAGTTTTCCTTTATAAAGGATATAAGGGGTAAAGGGCTTATACTGGGGATGGAACTGGACTTTGCCGGAGACAAGATAGTAATGAAATGTATGGAAAAGGGTTTTCTTATAAATTGTATTCAAGAGAAGGTGCTCAGATTTATTCCTCCTTTGATTATAAAGAAAGAAGAGATAGATATGCTTTTGGAGTGCTTGGATTCAGTCTTTAAAGAGATATGAATTTAGAGATCAGGAGAGCTTATATGAAGAAAGATATACTCACTATAAAAGACCTCAAAAAAGAGGAAATAGAGTGGCTCATACTCCGGGGCTTGGAACTGAAGAAGATGGGCAGAGATGTCAATTACAGACCTTTTGTGGGTTATGTTTTGGGACTCCTCTTTGACAAGGCTTCTACAAGGACGAGGGTATCTTTTGAGGTTGCAATGCTAAGACTAGGTGGAGATACCATATTTATGAGCTCAAAGGATACCCAGCTTTCCAGAAATGAGTCCATAGAAGATACTGCCAGGGTTCTTTCAAGATACTTGGATTGCTTGGCCATAAGAACATATTCACAACAAGTGGTTGAAGCAATGGCAAAGTATGCAGATATTCCAGTTATAAATGCCCTAACAGATAAGTATCATCCCTGTCAGGTATTAAGCGATATAATGACAGTAAAGGAAAAGAAGGGAAGGGTAGAGGGGCTAAGGATAGCTTGGGTAGGAGATGGAAACAATGTGGCTAATTCTTGGATAAACCTTGCTAAAAAGCTGGATTTTGAGCTTGTGCTCGCATGTCCTGAAGGATGTGATCCTGAAGAGCTAAAGGATGTGACACCTAATATCAGAGTTGTAAGAGATCCAAAAGAGGCAGTAAAGGATGCAGATGTGATAAACACGGATGTATGGGTGAGTATGGGACAGGAAGAAGAAGCAGAAAAAAAGAAAAAGCTTTTTTATGGATATCAGGTGAACAGGAATCTTGTAAACCTTGCAAAGCCAGATGTAATAGTTATGCACTGTCTTCCTGCACACAGGGGAGAGGAAATCACAGATGATGTAATGGATGGACCTAATTCAGTTGTATTTGACCAGGCAGAGAATAAATTATATTTACACGAAGCATTACTTGAGATGCTTTTACTAAAAAATGAGAGAGGTTTTTTATGGAAGCAAAAAAGATAGTGCTGGCGTATTCTGGTGGATTAGACACATCAGTGATATTAAAATGGTTAAAGGAAAAATACAGATGCCCTATAGTGGCATATATTGCTGACGTTGGCCAAAACGAAGATTTAGAGGAGATAAGACAGAAGGCAGTAAAAACAGGGGCAGATGAGGTCTATGTAGAAGACCTGAAAGAGGAGTTTGTAAGAGACTATGTATTTCCTGCGCTCAGGGCAAATGCTATTTATGAAAATTTTTACCTTCTGGGAACTTCCCTTGCTAGACCAGTAATAGCAAAAAGGCAGGTAGAAATAGCATGGAAAACAGGTGCAGATGCTGTTGCACATGGTGCAACAGGCAAGGGAAATGATCAGGTAAGATTTGAGCTTACATATATGGCGCTTGATCCAGAGCTAAGGATAATAGCCCCCTGGAGAGAGTGGAATTTCAAAGGCAGAAACGATCTTATAGAATATGCAAAGGCTCATGGCATTCCTGTGCCCGTAACAAAGGAGAAGCCTTATTCAAGTGATGCCAATCTTCTGCACATAAGCTATGAGGGCGGGATACTTGAAGATCCTTGGAAAGAGCCACCTGATGATATATTTTCAATGACTGTTTCTCCTGAGGTAGCACCTGACACTCCCACATACATAGAAATAGAGTTTGATAAGGGAAATCCTGTGGCTGTAGACGGAAACAAGATGTCTCCGGCTCAGCTTTTGGCCTTTTTAAATGATATAGGCGGAAAAAATGGAATAGGTAGGGTGGACATCGTTGAAAACAGATATGTTGGTATGAAGTCAAGGGGGGTTTACGAGACCCCAGGAGGCACTATCTTAAGAATAGCACATCTTGCCATAGAATCCATTACCTTAGACAGGGAGATTATGCACTTGAAGGACAGCCTTATAACAAGGTATTCAGAGCTTGTGTATTATGGCTATTGGTTTTCTCCAGAAAGAGAGGCCCTTCAGACCATGATTGATAAAACTCAGGAAAAAGTAAGCGGAATGGTTAGACTAAAGCTTTATAAGGGAAATTGTATTATAGTGGGAAGAAAGTCAGAAAACTCTCTGTATGAGCCTGCATTTGCCACCTTTGAAGAAGATGCAGTATACAATCATCAGGATGCCACAGGATTTATAAGACTAAATGGACTCAGACTTAAGATAGCACGTCTGCTCAGCAAAGAATAGGGTGGAAGATAAACAAGGTAAATATCTAACTCAGCTGCTTTTTGTTTTACAAGTTTGCTTTTATGTGCTGGGAAATTGTCTATTACTGCTACTATTGCCTTATATCTATTATTTGCTCTTTTATCTTTTCTAAAAATTTGGCTATAGAAGGTTATATCACAAGCTTAGAATAAGTTATGTAAAAAAATAAGTTTTGCCAAAAGCTGGATAGAAAAATTTTTAAAAGGCACCAAGTATTATATGGAATTATGCGGATAACTATAATTGCTTAACTATTCAAGTGCGTAAGTCCTGTTACTTTAGTATTGCCTTCTTTCTCAGCTTTTAATCTGTCTTTTATCTCTTTTACATTCTTAATCTTAACACATTTCCCTCTCATAGCATCTTTATTATATCAAATTTTGCTGTTCGATGAAGCATATGAGAAGATATCAAGAACCAGCCCTGCAATTGCTGATAGGCTTATAAGCAAAAAAGAAAAATATCTTGCTTTCCTAAAATATCCCTATGAGGTGAGACCCTCTATATCCTCAACCAATCTTGCTGAATCTATAAATAGAAAGATAGAGAACAGCTAAGTGGTGGCTATTTCCACTCCATGGATGATCTAAAGCTAAAGCTTGGTATATTGATCAAAGAGCTTCATTTTGGCAAATGGAGAAAACCAACTTACAAAATAGCTTCGGTCTCCCATATATTGAAT
>JAMOPX010000160.1 GCA_027064285.1 Desulfobacterales bacterium
ATGGTATTGTTCATATAACAGGAGGAGGGTTTTTGGAAAATATTCCTCGAATACTTCCAAAAAGGTGTAAGGCAGTAATAAAAAAATCTGCCTGGGAGCCTCATCCTATATTCAGATTTGTGCAAGAGATGGGAAAGATATCTGAGATAGAGATGATGAGGGTTTTTAACAATGGCATAGGTATGATATTAGTAGTTAACAAAAATGAAGTTGAAGAGATAATTGGGAGAGTTAAAGGAATGGGTGAAGATGCCTATCATATAGGCTGGATAGAAACAAGAGAGGAGGAAGAAGATCCTGTTCAGTTTATTGAATAAGCCTAATATCCTGATAAGCGCGTGTTTGTTTGGAGAAAGATGTAGATATGATGGAAGAAGTTCTTTTAACAGATCTGTAGATCTTTACAAAAATGCAATAAATCTTATTAGCTTCTGTCCAGAGCAGATGGGAGGTCTTCCTACACCAAGGCCAGCTTCTAATATATTTGGTGGAGATGGCATGGATGTGCTTTTGGGCAGGGCAAGGGTTATAAATGTAAAAGGAATTGATGTAACAGAAAATTTTAAAAAAGGTGCATATATGGCTTTGGAGCTGGCCCGCGAATTTCAGGTATCAATAGCTATAATGAAAGATAAAAGCCCATCTTGCGGAATAAATACACCTTATTGTGAAACTGATTCTGGCAATGGTGTAGGTGTTACAGCAGCCCTGTTTAAACTGTATGGTATAAAGGTCATCGAACTGGGAAAGGATGAAATTTTATATTTCAGCATATCTTTTGTGAGACAATCTACTAAAAAAGAGGGGGTAATAAATTATGCTGAAGATTGATGAGCTAAGCAAGATGGAGCTGTTTAGAGGTCTTCCCAAGGAAGAGATAGAGGAAATATCCAAGATATGTGAGGTGTTAGAGTACAAAAAAGATGATATCATATTCCATGAAGGAGAAGATGCAGAAAGGATATTTGCGTTGCT
Organism: Desulfobacterales bacterium; assembly: GCA_027064285.1. Lineage (GTDB taxonomy): Bacteria > Desulfobacterota > DSM-4660 > Desulfatiglandales > JALVZP01 > JALVZP01. The sequence goes on from JAMOPX010000160.1 coordinate 976, forward strand.
GGATGGAGAAATAGAGCTTTATATTCAGCTTTCCACCAGGCCTGATAGAATTCCTCTTTCCATCATAAGTATGCCGTATGATACCTTTGGATGGACTGCATTGGTCCCTCCTCATTATTACACCGCTTCTTCTATGTGTAGGAAAGATACAAAGGTAGCTGCTATAAATAGAGTAGATCTTATAAACCTGATAGAAAAAGACCCTACTATTGGAATGAATGTCTATAAAAAGATAGCATCAGTTATAAGTAAGAGGTTAAGAAATTGTCGTGCCTTGTTACTGAAGACTATTTATTAAGATTCCGTAATAGTATTCCGCAAAATTTGATATGTTCCAATAAAGGGGTAAAAGGGGCATTTAATGCCCCCTTTACCCTTTATTTGTTATCCTACCACCTTCAGGAACGGAGCAAGCACCTTTACTAGTATTAAACTTACAACTCCAACAGTAATTGCTGCCACAAGTCCTACCAGAAATGGCTTTACTCCGAGCTCTTTAAGTCTCTTTATATCTGTTCCCAGTCCTACGCCTGCCATAGCAAGAGCAAGAAAATGTCCTGCCCAGTGATTTATAAATTTACACAGACCATGCCAGGATTCAGGACTGCTGAACATCGCCTTCTTTACTATTAAAAAGTCTCCCAAGGATCTTATCACTGCCATTCCCAGAAAGCCAATGATAAACATAGGAAAGAGCTTTACAATACTGATCTCCTTTTTTTCTGCCATCTGCCTTCTGGTATAAAAGTAAGCTCCAGCAGGAATCACAATTGCCATAAAGGTATTTCTCACGAGTTTGGTTACAATCGCTACATCCATTCCAGTAGGATGAACTCCTTTTGTGATCCAGAGCTGGTCATACATAAGTCCAGCACCAGCCACCTGTGCGGTTTCATGTATAGCTGTTCCCATAAATATACCGGCCTGGATATGAGTCATTCCAAGCACAAGATGGGTAAGGTACGGGTATGCGAACATCACTACAAGACCAAAAAGTGTTATAGTACCAACAGCATAAGCTATCTCTTCTTCTTTTGCATTTATAGATGGACCTATTGCGACAATAGCTGTAGCACCACATATTCCAGTACCAACTGCAATCAAAGTTCCAAGTCTCTCTGGTAGGTTCAACTTCAAAGCCACAGCGATTGTAAAAAGACAGCCAACGCAGATGCAGACGAATACTATACCAACAGCGAGCATTCCGATCTTAAGCACAGCAAATATGCTTAACCTGATTCCCACGAGAATTATCCCAAGCCTTAACATCTTTGCGAGGCAAAAACTAATTCCCGGGTACATCATTTCAGGAACTGAGATGGTATTTCTTACTGCCAATCCTATGATAATAGCTATCATAATACTGCTTATAGGACTTTTTTTCAGATGTAGCAAAACACCTATAAGATCATGAATGTAAACAGCCAATGCAGTGATTACTGCTGCTAAGATAAAACCTGGGATCAGGCTTTTTACATCCTGAGTTCCAAATAGGAAATGTTTTAACTTGGATTCATTAGGCATACTCACCTCCTTTTATTTATAATAATAAAAAATTACTTGCATTTTTCACATACTACAGGATTTTCCTTATAATAGCTCCATTCAATCCATGAGCCATCATAGTTGTGAAGCTTGTTCACATCCCACCCCAGCATGTAAAGGACAAAAATGTTTGTTGTAGTCCTAACTCCTGACTGACAATAAAATATCTGATGTTTATTCCTATCCACACCATGTTTTTTAAGGACCTTCTCTACTTCACTTGCTGGTTTAAATGCTGTTGGCTTTTCACCTTTTTTTACAGGCATCTTGAGCTCCTTCCAACACCAAAGCCCAGTTACCCAAGGAATACGGCCTTTTCTGTATGCACCTCTCTTAAGCTTTTCTCCTGTCCACTCTTTTATTCCTCTTGTATCCCATAGTTGAACATCAGGATTGTCCTTTGCCCTCCAAATATCTTCCATATGGGCTGTCCAGCCAGGAAGTGGATCTTTTGCCACAAAATTTCCTACCTTTTTTGGCTTTCCTTTTTTAAAGTGATCCACGGGATATCCTGCTGCTTTCCATGCCTGAAATCCACCATCTAACACCTTGCAGTCTCTTTTTCCATACAAGAAAAATGCCCACCAAAGCCTTGTGGCATCATATTTGTGATCATAGATCACTACAATGGAGTCATTATCAATACCAAGTTTTCTGACAAATTTCTGAAAATCTATCCTGTTAAGTATCATGCCCTCAAATGGAAAAGGTTTATTTTCTGGTGGTTCATAATCAGGTCTCCACACCCTTATGGCCCCAGGTATATGACCACCCAAGTATTGATCTATCCTTGCAACAGCAAGAACCACAAGTTTAGGTTCTTTTTTGTCCATAAGGGCCTTTAACTGCTGGGGCGTTATAATAACATTGTCCCTGACATAGCCCTTGTATCCTGCAAGGGCTGTGCCTCTTACAAATAAAAAGAAACCACAAAATACAAATAATAATAAAAGCCTTTTGTTACTACTACTGTTACTCCTCATAAAACACCTCCTTTTATTTTTTTTATTTTTTTATTTTTTGAAATCTTTTTTTCAATTTCCACCTATTAGTCCATTTTATCAATGGATTTGGCGGAGGCTTTAATCTAAGCTCTTTAAGGTTAGGGCTAAAAATAAGATCTAATACATGAAAGACAGGCTTTTTTACAAAAGCAAAAGTAAGCAAACACCCTGCACAATATACAAGATAGTCATTTGTAGATTCATTAGCTCTCTTTTTTATTACTTCTATAATAAAGTCACGATTTGCATGAAATGCCATACCGCCAGCACCGCAACATCTCGTCTTTTTTCTCGAATAATCAAGTTCTTCTATATTATAATTTAATTTTTTTACTATATATCTTATACTTTCATGAAGATCTTCTTCATGCCTTGTAACACAAGAATCATGAATAGAGAAAACTATATCCTCCTTTGCCAAAGGCTCTGGTACTCCATGTTCTGCTATAATATGATAAACAGTAGTAAGCTCTAATTCAGGAGCAAAGTCTTTAAATGTATGATAACAGTCGGGACATGCCAGAATTACTTTATTTGTTCCAAGTTCATAAATTGAATCTAAAGTATTCTTTAAGATTTTTCTAAAATTTTCCATATCTCCCATAAGATGAGTAGGAGCTCCACAACAATTAAGTACAATACCTACATTGGAAATCTCTTTTCTAAGATAATTATATGTTTTTAATACTAAATCAGGGGAATAACTAGGCAGAGCACAACCAGGGAAAAATACCCATTCACATTTTTTGGTTTCAATATCTGGAATATTCAATGTAAAATATTTAGATGTTCCCCACTTTTGATTGGATATAATAGATTTGTGCTTTGACAAAGGAGCAAGACTAAGATGAACTAACTTTTCTCTAACTTCCATACAAAGTGTTCCTATATTCAAATTTTGAGGGCATACTGTCTCGCAAAGACTGCAAATATTACAAGTATAAGGTATTATTAACTCATCTTTTTTAAGAGATTGAAATTGAGCAACAAGCTCTTTTGGATTAAAACAATAGTTTTCTAAAAAACTACATACTTTAACACATCTTCTACATGTTGGTCTTTTACAATCACATTGAATGCAACGTTCTGCTTCTTTAATAGCTGTTTCATGATCAAATTTAGGTTCTATCTCAATAAATCTTTTGACCTTCTTGACATCAATTGGCTTTGTTTTCCAAGGTCTGATTTCATATGGAGTATAATTTACCTTACCAAATCGAATATAAGTATCTATCGCAAAAGCTGCCTGACGCCCATGAGCCAAGGCACCTATCACAGTGTCTGGTCCACTTACTACATCTCCACCTGCAAATATACCCGGCATGTTGGTCTCTAATGTGTTTGGATTTACATCAATAGTATTCCACTTAGTAGTTTTTATATGTGAATTCTTAATACTTTCTAAATCTGTAGTAAGTCCTATAGCAATTATTACTTGATCCACTGGGATCTCGAATTCAGAACTATCAATAGGAATAGGATATCTTCTTCCGCTTTTATCATATGAACCAAGGTCTGTTTTTATACATCTTATTGCTTCTACTTTATCCTTTCCCAATATTTCTACAGGAGCAGTAAGGATTTCTATTTTTATTCCTTCCTCTTCAGCTTTTTTTATCCCTTCTTCATGGGCAGGCATCTCTGCCTTTGTCCTTCTGTAAAGAATCTTTACCTCTTCAGCTCCAAGTCTAAGTGCTGTACGTGCCACATCAATTGCTATACTGCCCCCTCCTATTACTGCTATATTCTTACCTATATTTATGCTTTGCTTGGTATTTACTTTTTTTAGAAAATCTATTGAATAAAAGACTCCGTTTAAATTTTCACCTCTTATCCCTAATCTAAAACTCTTTTGGGTGCCAAGAGCGAGGAATATAGCATTATAATTATTTTTTAATTCCTGAAGAGATATATCTTTCCCCAGTTTAGTATTTAACTTCACTTCTATTCCCATCTTGGGAATAAAAGAAAGCTCTTCTTCCACTATGTCCTTTGGAAGTCTAAAATCTGGTAAATATAGTCTAAGAGCACCTCCTAAGAAGGGCTCTGCCTCATATATTGTTATTTTATATCCTTTTTTTCTTAAATAATATGCTGCCATTAAACCAGCAGGACCTGATCCAACAATGGCTATTTTGGCATTTTTTTCCTCTTTGACACTCACATCCACAACATATTTTTCAGCCTCTGTTATAAATCTTATAAGTGAAGATATAGCTATGGTTTTATCTATTTCTATCCTTTTGCAAACATTTTCACATAATCCTACACATACCCTTCCCAAGATCTTAGGAAAAGGCACAGTTTCAAGAACCATATTTAACGCCTCTTTAAATTTCCCTCTATGGATCAAAGAAATCATTCTACGGTTATCTATATGAAGAGGACAAGCAGTTTGACAAGCTGGAGGTTCATTTGAAAGACATTTCTTTATTATTTCAGCTGAATAACCCAGATATTTATTAGTATCTTGCTGTTTTTGTTCCTTTTTTCTACTCATCTTAACTATCATCTCCCTCGGTACTTATATACACACTTATATACATCTATCCATACAAACTTTAAACCACTCCCTTTATAAAATATAAAGTTTTCCTTGATTTACTGTTTATAAAAAATTTTGCGATATTATATAACACAAATAAGGACATAAATGTCAATAAAAAGATAAAACTATTAGGTAGATAGGTATAACCTATTTACTGTACACAATCCCAGGATAAATAATATAAGGGGGAGATGGATCTTTGTATACATCTTTGTATACAAAGAGTGTTTTTATAGTAGATGAGAAGTGATGCTATTGTTTTGTCAATATTTAAAGTTAAATTTAAAATTTCTATAGAGTCTATAGAGAAAAAATTTTTCAATAGAGAGAAAGTCGAGTTAAAGCTGCAATAATAGAAACTTTCAAAGCTGACAGAGTACTACAATATATCTCTTTGAGAGAGTATTCATCTAAAGATAGATAAAAATTTTTACTGATATTGTATAAAAAAAGATTATAGTTATCCGCATAATTCTATATAATACTTGGTGCCTTTTAAAAATTTTTCTATCCAGCTTTTGGCAAAACTTATTTTTTTTTACATAGCTTATTCCATGCTTTTGATATAACTTTTTTCATTTCATCCAGATTTTTTATAAAAACTAAAGAAAGCATTCTTTTTATACTTTTCCAGATGTATTCAATAGGGTTTAGCTGTGATGAGTAAGGTGGAAGATAAACAAGGTAAATACCTAACTCGGCTGCTTTTTGTTGTACAAGTTTGCTTTTATGCGATAAAAATGTTGTCTATTATACCAATGTGAAGCTGTTTTTGCTTAATTAGTTGTGATTACAGATGAAAATCTTCCAAATTCCTTGCACATCTTTTGAGTTGATGGTACCTTTTTATAATCTATTTCTCTCTTTATGTTTTAGTTTTGGGTGGCCTTATTCATTGTAACTTCAGACCACCCATTATTTTATAGTAGGAATTATAGAATATAACCCTCTTTGTCTCTTTTATAGGCAAATGATATTGCTAACAATCCAGAACTTATAAGTATAATTGATGAAGGAATTGGAACTGGAGTTCCACCTGTAATATGTATACAAGTAACACCTATTTGTTTTCTTCCATGATATTCTCCTCCCCATGTCATAGTATGAGGGCCTGGTGTCCATGTATCATGTATATATATAATTTGTCCTTCTGTATCATATCCATAACCTAACATGGTATGTCCCTCTACATGAATAATGACAGGTCTTCCACTGTCAATTTCACTCATAAAATCATTAAAGCTAAAGCCACCAGAAACGTATGTATCTACATATTGACTAAACATAGTTTTATCATGTGCTGGGTCGTGAGTTCCATATCCACAAGAGTCTATATACTTCCAAATTCCATAGAGCCCTGAACCAGTTTGTAATCTAAGATTATATATGTCTGCTATATAGAGCCGAGATGAGCTCAAAAAAAATCCAGTAAATCCATTAGGATTATCAACAGAATCCTGACTTGTCCCCATAAAATCAGCAAGGCTGTTAAAGTCGTGATATGGTGGAGGAGCATCGTCCCCTTTTGCTCCATACCCTTCTCTATAAAAATCAGCTATATGTTCAGGACTTGCTATGATATATTGAACATTATACTGCCATTTGCCAGGTATGCTCTCGAAAGTACTAAGTTCTGCTTTACCTCCAGGAACTAAGTTATCATATCTTAAACCATCATATCCATGAATATCATAATAACCAATGAGCATTCCAACAGCTGTGGGAGAGCATCCATACCACCACTTATAATCAGGAACATCGGAAAGAATTACTTGTTTTGCCTGCAGTACACTAATTTGAGAGATAACAAGCAAGAATAACAATAATAAATTTACAAATATTTGTTTAATACTTATTGTTTTTATCATTTTAAACCTCCTTTTTGCTTTATTTGAAATTATTTATTGTCTTTATTCTTCTGTTCGGAATATAGGAAGAAACTTTCGGCAGAGTTCCTTTAAACTAGGCGGAGTAGAATAGGGATATCCAAAGAAAGACAAGGATGAAAGCTCCCTTTTGGGATATCCAGAAAACTAATTTTTCGAACATTATTTTTTTCTTGACGAAAATTATTAGTTAGCGAGTTCGGGTATGGTTTTGAGGATGTTTTTTTGTATACAAAGGGTGTTTTTTATGGTAGATGAAGCAGCAATTCTCGGTGAGTTTGTAGAGGTAGTATTTTAGGTAGTATTTAGAAGGAAACTCAAAAAAATAAAAAGTCTTTAAAAAGCTCTCCAGCCATCAAGGCTTTCTCTCTTTCACAGATATCTATGCTTATAATCTACTTTTTACCTTCAAGCGATATCCCAATAGCAGAGTATGGTAATGGTATAGGAATATACAGATGACTTTCAACAATTCTCGGTGAGTTTGTAGAGGTAGTATTTTAGGTAGTATTTAGGTAGTATTTAGAAGGAAACTCAAAAAAATAGAAATTATTTTTTCGTAAAATTTGTCAAAAAAGATGTATAGAGAAGTTATCTAAGTGCTTATTATGAGAGTAAAAAATCAACAAAGTTGACCAGTTTCTGACCGAGAATTGCTGCTATAATATGTTTGGCATCGACAATAATCCAAAACTATTGTATAAATCATTTTTAGATTAGTTATGCTTGATGAGTAGAAAAAAAATGATTGACATAAGAGAGAGAAAATGTTTTTATAGAAATAAAAAAAAGGAGGTATAAAGATGAAAAAGAGAGGGGTTATAGGATTAGGGGTGTTAATGTGTTTTTTTATGTTAATGGGTATGTCACATGCGGCGATGGTGAATCATTTTCTGCCAAAAGGGGAGCCGCAAGAGACAGTAACTGTAGATGCAAGCAATGGAGGTTTGCAAGGGAATTGGTATTTTGGAGTGTACGATTTTAATGGGCAAATGAGTCAAGGAAAACTACTTCTGCAAGGTGATTCTATGTTAAGGGCTCAATTTCATGTAAGGTGGGATGGAAATCAAAATCAATATGTGCTTACAGTAGATACGGGAGTTAATGCTGGGGAAGAGCTGACTTTAGGTGATACTAAAGATTTTAGTTTCTTTTTCTTTGATGGTACTACTTACTATCAGCCAGATTGTATAACTCACAATAATAATGAACCTTATTCATACTTCTTTGCATTGAATGCTATAGGAAATACTCCAAGGCAAATTGTACAAGGAAATGATATTCAAGCTGTCCCTGCTCCAAGAAGTGTTCTGCTTTTGTTGTCAGGTATGTTAGGATTAATTGGATTTGTTAGGAGGAGTGATGAGATGAAGAAAGTTTTGATGATATTAATTGGATGTCTTATTTTGGTTAGCCCTGCTATAGCAACAGCAGTGGTTGCTGATGATAGTAATTGGTTTGTTCCGAGATATCCTGCGGACCAGGATGATGTAGATGTAAGTTATAATGCGGGATGGAATGGTCTGCAACAAGGATGGGATTTTGGTGTATATGATTACAATGGTCAGCCAAGCAATGGAATTATACTTTTGTCTGGAGGAAATAATAATGAGGGTGCTTCGTTTATAGTAAAAGACATAGGAAATGGTAATTACCAATTAGAAGTTACTGCAGGGCCATCAGGTATTATTGGGCAGACATTAAATCTAGGGGATACTCCGGATTTTAGCTTTTTTATGAAAAATGGTAATACTTACTATACCGATCTGGCTATAAAAGAGTTAGGTTCAGATATGTATAAGTTTTGGTATTCTACTAGTAATCTTTGGTCTGGATATGTGACTGGCTTTGATTTATTGCAGAAACACCCGGGGGGAGGTAATGTTCCTATCCCAAGTTCACTTTTACTTCTTTTTTCCGGAATTGGGGGGACTTTCTTTTTTAGAAGGAGAAAAGAAGCTTAAAATGTGATGAGCCTAATTAAGGGCAGGTCCTAGAGGTGAGAAGGGGCCTGTCCTATATTTATTCTGTAAAATTTGATATTTTTTGGACTACACTAAAAAGAAAATATAAAAGAAAAACAAGTTGTTACAAAATGAAAAAAACTATTATATTAACTAGTGCTCCATCAAGGCTCAAAGTTAAATTTGGAGTCTCCCATAGAGAAGAATTCCCTAAAGGGAGAAAAAGTCGAGTTAAGGTTGCAAGAATATAAAC
>JAMOPX010000161.1 GCA_027064285.1 Desulfobacterales bacterium
ATATCCAAGCTAAAATCTACCTATGTGGATGCCTTGATAAGGATGGCAGATCCCAAAACACACAGGATCCATACCTCTTATAACCAGACTGTTACTGCAACAGGAAGGCTGAGCAGTAGCGATCCAAATCTCCAGAATATACCCGCAAGGGATCCAGAAGGGAGGCAGATAAGAAAGGCTTTTATAGCAGAGGATGGATATTTGCTGATGTCTGCTGACTATAGCCAGATAGAACTCAGGGTTCTTGCTCATTATTCAAATGATGAGGAGCTGATAAATGCTTTTAAAAATGATGAGGATATTCATACTAAAACCGCTATAGAGGTATTGGGAATAAAAGGCAGACAAGTGACTCCAGAGGAAAGAAGGATCGCAAAGGCAATAAACTTTGGGATAATTTATGGCATGGGCCCTAAGAGATTGAGTGAAGAGATAGAAATAGATTATAAAAAGGCAAAAGAATATATAAAGAGGTACTATGAAAAATACAAAGGAGTAGCAAGATTTAGAGAAGAGATAATAGAATTTGCCAGAAAGAATGGCTATGTTACTACTCTTTTTAACAGGCGTAGGTATCTTCCTGATATAAACAGTGAAAATCACCGTATTAGGGCAGAGGCAGAGAGAATAGCAATAAATACCCCTATTCAAGGCACTGCTGCTGATCTTATAAAAAAAGCCATGATCAACATCCATAAAAGGATAAAAAAAGAATGTCCTCTTACAAAGATGATAATGCAGGTTCACGATGAATTAGTTTTTGAGGTGCCAGAAGGGGATATAGAAAAAGTAAAAAATATGGTAAAAAAGGAAATGGAAGAGGTTTATCCAATGTATGTTCCATTAAAAGTAGATATAAGCGTTGGAAAAAATTGGGATGAAGCCCACTGACTCTCGTATATTTGGTCCTGTTCCTTCCAGAAGACTGGGTCTTTCCTTGGGTATAGACCTTGTCCCATTCAAAACCTGCACCTATGATTGTATATACTGCCAAGTAGGAAGAACTACAAATAAGAGCTTGGAATGCAAGGAATTCTTTCCTGTAGAGGATATATTGGCTCAATTGAAAGATAAGATTTCCCTTAGCTCATTTGATGTGATCACTTTTTCTGGTTCTGGAGAGCCTACACTGTATAGTAAGTTAGACGAACTTGTATATGAGATAAGAAGATTGACAGATAAAAAGATAGCGCTTCTTACTAATGGTTCTCTCCTATGGAAGGAGGAAGTGAGAAAAAAGGTGCTTGATGTGGATATAATACTTCCTACTCTTACTACTGTGTTTGAGAAAACCTATAAATTTATACACAGACCCCACCCTAAGCTAAATATAAACAAGATAATAGATGGACTTATTCATTTAAGAAATGAATATGATGGTAATATCTTTTTAGAACTTTTTGTATTAAAAGACATAAATGATAATAAAAACGAGTTAATTCCTTTAAAAGATGTAATTGACAAAATAAAGCCTGAAAAGATACAAATAAATACGACTGTAAGACCACCTTCAGAAAAAGTAGCGGTTCCTCTAAGCAAAGAAGAATTGGAAAGGATTCGTGATTTCTTAGGTAATAAGGCAGAAATAATAGCTTATACCCCGAGGATTAGCTCCAAGAAACTAAAGGAAGAGAATAGGATAAAAGCTATATTAGAAATGGTAAAAAGAAGGCCTGTTAAGGATATAGATATCTCAAATGCCTTAGGAATAGATATAAATGAGGTTCGTTCTATAATAAAGGGGCTCTTGATAAAGGGCATGATTACTGAGTATGAGCATTTAGATGATACTTACTATGTATCTAAGGAAGGTCAAAGATGAACAAAAAGCAATTTTATGTAGGTATAGATGCTGGTTCAGTAAGTGTAAATTGTATTGTAATCGATCAAAATGAAGACATAGTTTATGAGGCTCCTTACAGGAGGCATTTTGGAAGAATAGAAGATGTTGTTTTTGAGCTTGTGGAAGATATTTACAAAAGATTTGGAAAAGAGAACATCCGTGCTATTTCATTTACTGGTAATCACGGAAGAAAGCTGAGTAAAAAGCTAAATACACACTATGAGTTTGATACTATAAGTCAGGTTTTGGGGGCATTGAAGGTAGTTCCAGAGGTGAGAACCATTATTTCTATGGGTGGGCAAGATACAGAACTGTTCCAGATAAATCATACAGAGTCAGGCTGGGAGCTGGAATATTTTAATACCAATGGACCATGCGCCTCTGGTACAGGTTCTTTTATTGATCAGCAGGCTCAGAGACTTGCCACTTCTATTTATTCTGAAGATGTGCGTATCTCTCAAGAAGAGATCGATGATGTATTAAAAGATTTTATAGAACTTGGTCTAAAGAGTGATAGACCAGCAAGTGTTGCATGCAGGTGTACTGTATTTACTAAATCGGACATGATTCATTTGCAAAATAGAGGAGAAAAGTTAGAAGATATCATATATGGCCTTCACATAGGAAATGCCAGAAACTACATAAGCACTATCGTTGGAAATAGAACCCTTAAAGAGCCCATAATCTTTATTGGGGGGCTCTCTTTAAATAAGCTTCAAGTTAAGGCATTTAAAGAATATTTTCCAAATCTGATAATTCCTCCTTTCAGCACTTCCATAGGTGCAATAGGTGTTGCCTTACAGACATTAAGGCAGGATAAAACAAAAGAAAAGAGCTCTAAATTTATACTGGATTTTGATTTAGATAAGCTGGATTCTATGAGAAAAGAACAGACAGAGCAGATTCCTACTGCACCAAAGCTCAAGCTAAGGCTTACACACTTTCCAGAAGCAGAGGAGATAAAATTTGCACCCATATCCAAGGGAGAAAAAGTTTATCTTGGAATTGATATAGGTTCTACTTCTACAAAATATGCTCTTATAAATACAGAAAGAAAGATAGTTCACAAGTGCTATGTTCCTACTCAGGGAAGGCCCATAGAGGTAACTCAACACCTTCTTCGTGTGATTAAAGAAGAAGTAGGTGATAAAGTAGAAATAGTAGGCATTGCTACTACAGGTTCTGGTAGAAATGTGGTAGGTGATTTTTTAAATGCAGATCTGATAATAGATGAGATAACAGCACATGCAAGAGGAGCTGTAGAGATAGATCCGGAAATAGACACTATCTTTGAGATAGGAGGTCAGGATTCAAAATACATATACATTCAGAACAGACACCCTCTTGATTTTGACATGAATAAAGTATGTGCTGCTGGAACAGGGAGCTTTTTGCATGAGCTTGCTAATAAATACGGAATAAACATAGTAGGAGAATTTCAGGAAATAGCTCTTTCTTCAGACGCTCCTGTAAGGCTTACAGAGAGATGCACAGTATTTATGGAGTCTGACCTTGTTTCATACCATCAAAGGGGAGTTGATATAAAAGATCTTATGGCAGGATTGTGTTATGCTATAGTTTATAACTATCTGAACAGGGTGGTAGGAAGAAGAAAGATCGGAAAGAGAATAATGTTTTTGGGTGGGCCTTCTCTTAATAAAGGAGTGGTAGCTGCGTTTGAGAATGTTCTTGGAAGAGAAATACTTGTGCCACCCCATAGAGAGGTCTTAGGGGCTTATGGCGCGGCCATAAGTGTTCAGGAAAAGATGGAGCAGGAAGGTAAAAAAGAAAGTAATTTCAGAGGCTTGGATAGTGCCATAAATGATAAAATGGAGTATGTGGAGAAGATATGTAATGCAGATCCTAACTGTTCTAACCAGTGTAAGTTGAAGATATATGATTTTGGTGGAAGAAAAAGTATATGGGGAGGAGACTGCGGAAGATATGAGACAAGCAGAACCAGGTGGAAAAGAACAGAAAATTATTTTGCCTTGAGACAGAAGCTCTGGGATTCTTATATGAAGAAGGTGTGCGTAGTGTTGGACAAGGATGAGCCATTGCTGGAATGGAAAGGGAGACCAACCGTAGGTATGCAAAGAGCATTGTATATGCATCATGTTGGTATATTCTGGGCCTATTTTTTCCATTTTTTGGGATTTCAGCCTGTAATAACTCCTCCTACAAATCCTCGCATTTCTAAAATAGGAATAGAATCCATAGTCATAGATACCTGCTATCCTGTAAAGATATCTCATGGTCATGTAAAAACCCTTATTGGTAAGACCAGATTCATATTTTTGCCAAGCATAGTAAATATGACCACATCATCAAGATCTGAGGTTGGATTTTACTGCCCCATGGTCCAGAGTAATTCTTATATGCTTAGATCGGCTCTGGGAATAAAGAAGGATTATATTTTAGCTCCTATAGTACACATGAAGTATGATAATTCTACTCTTTCTGTAGAACTACATGAACAACTGGGAAAGAGGCTTAAGATAAGCAGAAAAAAGATACTGAATGCTATTGAATATGGGAGGGAGAAACAGGATGAATTTCAGAGAGAGCTCTATAAAAAAGGGGAAGAATTGATAAATCAGATATCCTCTGATGAACATTTACTTATTGTTACTGGAAGACCATACAATCTTTATGATGAGAGATTAAACCTCAGATTAGGACAGAATCTTTCTAAAATAGGGTTTAATGCAATTCCACTTGATTTTATTGACTTATCCTCTGTGGATCTGTCAGACTTTCCTTCTATGTACTGGGGACTTGGTTCAAGAATCCTGAGAGCTGCAAGACTTATAAGCATGACCCCCAATTATTTTGGACTCCATCTCACCAATTTTAGCTGTGGAGCTGACTCTTTTATAGAACATTTTTACAAGCATATCATGGGAGATAAGCCCTACCTGATTTTAGAACTGGATGAACACAGTGCAGTTGCAGGTGTTATGACCAGGTTAGAGGCATTTAGAAATGTAATAGACAACGCAATGCAGGAGATAAAGCAAAAAGGATTAGGATTAAAGGCAGCTTGAGAGGAAAAAGATGACAAAGGTTATAGATTTTCAATCTGTTTTAGAAAAGGTAGGAAAGTTTAATGTAAAGAATAAAATATTGCTTATTCCTGAAATGAACAGGATTGGGTCTCATCTGCTTGCCGCTGTCTTTAGAAGTTTTGGTATAAATGCAATGGTTATAGAGACATATAAAGGGCTTGCGCTTGGAAAGGAATACACCTCTGGAAAAGAATGTTTTCCATGTCAGATCACTACAGGGGATATACTTTATTTCTTAGAATCAGAAAAGCAAAAACTTAAAGAGAAGTTTGATCCCAAAAAATATGTGTATTTTATGCCTGAATCAAATGGGCCTTGTCGTTTTGGTATGTATAATAAATATCAAAGGATTGTGTTGGATTCTTTTTCTGATTTTAAGGACATAAAGATTGCAACTCTTTCTACTGCAGATGGATATTCTTTAGCCGGTCTTATAGAAGAAGAAAAGGTAAGGGATCTCAGAAAGGTTTCTTACTGGTCCATAGTGGTGGGAGATATCTTAGACAGACTCTTGTGGAGAATAAGACCTTATGAGAGAGAAGAGGGGATGGCAGATGAATTTATAGAAGAGTCTATGCATAGAATGGAAAAGGCGTTTGAGAAATATGGTGAAAAAAAGGATCTGGACAGAATTATGGATCATTTGGATGAGATTGTGCTGGAAGGCAAAGAGATTATAGATCCTCGAATTCCTTTAAAACCTAAGATTGGAATAGTTGGAGAGATATATGTAAGAAGTCATGTCCATGCTAATCAACATATTATAAAAGTCTTGGAAAGGTATGGAGCAGAGTGTGTAAATGCGTCCATATCAGAATGGGTCAACTATACCACATATGACAGGTTAAGGGATGCTAAGATAGGTTTCAGATTAAATTTTAAGCAGTGGAGATTAAAACAAGTAAAAGAGTATATAAAAGATATGATGCATTACAGAGCAGAACTGTTTTATCAGGAAATGATGCAGGATAAGATATATAAAAGGGCAAGGTCTCTGCTTGACATTTCTGAAGATCATAAGATTGGAGACCTGGAAGATATACTAAAAGAAGAAGATATATACTCCTTTGATGTCGGAACAGAGGCATGTCTCAGTATACCAAGCATAATACACTATATAAGAGAAGGTTTTAACGGGGTTGTTAATGTCTATCCTTTCACATGCATGCCCAGCACCATTACTTCTGCTGTTATAAGACCTATTATAGCAGACATGAAGGTCCCTTACTTGGATGCTCCATATGATTCATCTGTTCAGCCTGGAAGAGAGGCTGCTATAAGAACCTTTATGTATCAGGCATTCCAACATTTTAAAAGAAAAGGCAGACCTTTCTCCTAATCTATGATTGCAATAATGCTTATAAATGCCATTGAGAAGGAAGAATTGCGTATCGCAATTGTCAGAAATGATATCTTAGACGAATTTTACATAGAAACAGCCACAAGGGAGGAAAGGGTAGGGAATATCTATCTTGGTATTGTGGAACATGTAGAGCCAAGCCTACAGGCATGTTTTGTCAATTTCGGGGCAGAAAGGAACGGGTTTTTGCCTATTAGTGAAATACATCCAGAATATTATTCTATTAAATATATACCATCTGGAGAACAAAAGGGATTTCCACCCATAGACAAGGTTATAAAAAGAGGTCAACCTTTGCTTGTTCAGGTTACAAAAGAGATGCCTGGCCACAAAGGGCCCCAGCTGACCACATATATTTCTATTGCCAGCAGGTATATAGTTCTTATGCCAGGAGGGCCAAAAGGAATTTCTAAGAAGATAGAGGATGAAAGGGAAAGAAAAAGACTGAAGAAGATAATGGAAGAGCTGAAAGTACCAGACGGAATCGGTTATGTATTAAGGACAGCAGCATATAAACAGAGCAAAAGAGAGATTTCTAAGGATCTGAATAGACTACTAAGGCTGTGGGGTAAGATAAAAAGAGAGGCTGCAAAAAAGAGACCACCTGCTTTGTTACATAAAGAGCAGGATACATGTCTGAGGGTTATAAGGGATTATTTTACAAGTGATATAGCAGAGATATGGGTAGATGAGATAGAAACATATTATGAAGTACAGAATTACATGAAGATTATTTCTCCAAGACATCAGCAAAAGGTTAAGCTTTTTAAAGGAGATATACCTATCTTTGCATATTTTGGGATAGAACAGGAGATAGAAAATATTTACAACAATAGAGTTCCACTTCCTTCAGGAGGATATATCGTGATTCAGCCCACAGAAGCGCTTATTGCTATAGATGTAAATTCTGGATCTGCAAAATTGTCAAAAGATTTGGAAACTAATGCGTTTAAGATAAATATGGAAGCCTCATTTGAGATAGCTCGTCAGCTCAGGTTAAGGGATATAGGAGGATTAGTTGTTATAGATTTTATAGACATGAAGAACAAAGAGCACATAAAACAAGTGGAGAGAGAATTTAGAAATAACTTGAAAAGAGATAGAGCAAAGATTACCGTGCTTCATATCTCCAGCTTAGGACTTCTCGAACTTTCAAGACAAAGGGTGAGACCCTCTGTAGAGATGAAGTCTTATGAAATATGTAAGTATTGCAATGGAAGAGGACTTGTTCAGTCTATTGAATCAGCTGCTGTTTCTTTTCTGAGAAAGATAAAGATATTGGTACATCAAAAAGGTTTAAAAAAGATAAAGAGCATAATGCCAAAAGATGTAGCTTCATATATCTTTAATCATAAAAAAGCAGAACTGCTTAGTCTTGAAATGAAGTACGGTATTCCTATTATCATAGAGCCGGATCCTTCCACTCCTCCTGGAGGAGGAGATATAGAGCTTATTTTTGATTGAGGATTTTTCTGCACTTTGAAAGATAGGCGTTTGCTTGCTCTGAAAATGGGAATTTTTGAAAACATGAGATTGCTTCATTTATCTTTCCTAAGTTCATATAGCTTATACCTAAGCATATATTCAACTGTTCGCTTTGAGGAAAGTGTTTAATCCCTTCCTTGAGTAGCTCAACCGATTCTTCAAACTTTCTTTTTTTCTGCATTATTATTCCAAGCCCCAAATAGGCCCTGAGATCTGGTGCATAGGTAAGTGACATTTTGTACAATTTTTCTGCTATTTCTTCCTTAGAAGGAATTGCTTCTATTTTTGAGTAGTCTCCGTGAGTGAAAGTCATAGCAAGTCTTGAACAAAAATCTGCGTGTCTTTTGTACAATTCCTTTCTGTTCACAAGGGAAATAGAGTTTACAAATTCTGGAAGCCCTTTATAAAATGCACTTCTCAATCTTTCTCCAGCTTTTAATATGAATTCCTGATCCAGATTGGGATCCAGTTCCCAATACATTATCCCTTCAATTTTATTAAGCCATATATCTTCGTTTAAAAACGCTTTTATCCTTTCGTAAAATTCTGTCCCAGGGAATATATCAAGTATGTAAAAGATACAGCTTAAAGGTTTTATTTCATACATGAGTTCGATTGTTTCATCTATGGTATCCCAGGTCTCCCCCGGGCATCCATATATAAAATACGCTCTTGGAAGAATTCCGTATTTTTTAGTGAGATCAAAAGCCCTTATTATGTCCTTTTTTTTCAAAGGCTTGTTTAATATCTTCCTTATCTTTTCAGATCCACTTTCTACTCCATAACTTATCTGGATACATCCTGCCATCCTCATCCAGTATAGTATTTCTTCATCTATATAGCTCACCCTTGATATGGCATACCACGATATGTTCAATCCTCTTCTTAAGATGTCTTTACATATAGCTATTATTCTTTTTTTATCTATGGTCAGATTATCATCAGAGAAATAAAAAAAGTTTATTCCTTTTTTATACAGGAGTTCTATTTCGTCCACAAAGTTTTGAGGAGACCTGAATCTTATCCTTCTCTTCCAAAATTTTGGAGATCCACAGAAAAAACAATTCCACGGACATCCTCTGGTGGAGGTTACATGCATGTATTTAAAGTACTTAGCAGGAATAGGAATATTGTTAAGATTAGATATAAACCCTCTTTCTTTT
Organism: Desulfobacterales bacterium; assembly: GCA_027064285.1. GTDB lineage: Bacteria > Desulfobacterota > DSM-4660 > Desulfatiglandales > JALVZP01 > JALVZP01. The sequence continues at coordinate 8,920 of JAMOPX010000161.1, forward strand.
GTTCTGATTATCTTATTATCTTTTTTGTAAGCTATTCCTTGTATCTTAAAAAGATCTTTTTCATCAGACTCAAACGCTTTTATCAGCTCCAAAAATGTATATTCTCCTTCTCCTATAATTATATAATCTATGCAATCAAAGTTTTTTAAAAGATGATAGTAAAGAAATGTTGCTCCGACTCCACCAAAAATTATTTTTATTTGCAGATTTATTTTTTTTGCAATCTTTGCGATTTCTATTCCTCCTAATCTGTTAGCATTTAGTATAGAAAAGCCGATTACATCAGGTTCTTTTTGTTTAAGTAATTCTTCAATATATACCTGATCTTTTTCTTCATAGAGGTTCAGTATTTCTACATCGTGTCCATTCTCTATGAGCAATGCGCCTATGTAGTATATACCTATGGGAGGAGATTGAATATCTTCCTGGTAATATAACCTTTTTTCAATAGGATATGGATATATAAGTAGTATTTTCATTTGAAATTTATAGTATTATAGTATCTCCTAAGATGTCAAATTATGTAAAATACTATAAATTCCAAAAATATGGAAGAATTAGTAGGAAAAAGATCGGCAATAACATTGCTGTTTTCTTGGCTGTTTTTTGAAGAGTATTTTCATGATAGTTGACAATAAAAATTCCTCTTGACAGTTTACACATAAAAGTATATATGCTCAGAGGCAAAAGTAAAGATAAGAAGGAGAATAAAAAAAGATTGTATTAAAGAAGGATCAAAGACGAGATAAGCAATGGATGGAATATGTTATTTTAGTAACTCAATTAGGTCTGACAGTTGCAGGATCAATTCTTTTTTGTTTTGCGATAGGTTATCATATAGACAAATGGTTTCATACCAGAGGGATATTTACTGCGATATTCATTATCTTAGGCGTGATAGGCGGTGGTTATACTGCTTACAGACAAATACTTGATATGGAAAAAGAGGCTTACAAGTGGAAGAGAAAACAGCATTAAAAAACATATCTAATTCTACAAAAGAGTTGAGAGGAGAGCTTTGTGGAATAACCCTTTTGATGGGTGCAGTGGTTTCCTTAAGTGCTTTTTTCATAGGTAGTGTTTCAGTAGCAAAGGGATTTATGCTTGGCACATGCTTTAGTGTAATAAATTTTATTCTTTTAAGCGCTTCTATGCCTATTTCCTTAGGAAAGGACAGAAAAAGTGCAAGTGCAGTCTATCTTGGCTCTATATTTCTCAGATATGGAATCTTAGCTATCC
>JAMOPX010000162.1 GCA_027064285.1 Desulfobacterales bacterium
TTACTGTAATCATTCCCTTAGAAGAGCTCGATTCTGCCATAAAAGGCTTAGTTATTTTCCTATGCTCATTTAAGATTGGCTGTGAAGGAATAGCTGATTCTATGTCTTTTTTTTCAAACTCCTTCAGGTATTCATCTATAAATATCAATCTCTGCTCTGGATTATCATCACCATAAAACCATATAAACGAATTAGATGGATGATAAAATCTTCTATGAAATCTTAAGAAATCTTCATATGTGAGATTTGGTATCTCTTTTGGATCTCCACCTGAATCATATTTGTATATAGTATCTGGAAAAAGGCTTCTGAGTGAATATTCATCCAGCATTATGTCAGCCGATGAATACACCCCTTTCATCTCACTGTAAACTATGCCATTTATAGTTAAAGCAGAATCAAGGGAGGCTAACTCATAATGCCAGCCTTCTTGCATAAAGGTGTATCTGCTAAGTTTCGGAAAAAACACAGCATCTAAGTAAACATCAATCAGGTTGTAAAAATCTTTGACATTTTGGCTTGCCACAGGATAACAGGTCTTATCTGGATAAGTAAAAGCGTTTAAAAATGTGCTCATAGAGCCTTTAAGTAGCTCCACAAATGGTTCTTTTACAGGGTATTTTCTTGAGCCACACAAAACAGAATGTTCCAATATATGAGGAACACCCGTAGAATCAGAGGGCGGAGTCCTAAAGATTATTCCAAAGACCTTGTTTTCATCATTGTTTGAGAGAGAAAGAAGTCTTGCACCTGTTTTTTTATGTATATAAAGTCTTGCAATAGTTTCCAGCTCCTTTATTTCCTTTTCTTTTATGAGTTGAAATCTATGATTCATGCTTTTTCCTCCATTATTTATTTTCTTAGCTTGTTTCTTATCTCAAAGACCATCTTCCTTAAAAAAGGAAGATATCTTTTTTTGTCTTCATCCCAGCAAGGCAAAAGGATATTGTTGTGATATAAAGGTTCAGAAGCAATATCTAATTTTGCTACCTTTATTGCCTCTTCCCACAATGCGGTATTAGGAATAGGAGAATATTCTGCTAAGAATGGCATAATCCTTAGCTTTTCTACAAATCTTATCGTCTCTACAATTCCTTTTATATCTTGCTTAGGAAGTCCTATCAATATATATGCGCCTATTTGATCAGATCTAAATCCTGCTTTAAAAAGATAACTTATTGCCCTTTCCACTTGATCAAGGTCGGTTATCTTTTTATCCAAGCTTCTGTGAAGTCTTATATCAGATGTTTCAAGCCCTAATCTTATTGTCTTAAAACCTGATCTATACATAATTTCTGCTACTTCCTTATATATTCCACTTACATGGATTGCATTTGGCGTGTGAAATCTTATATCTAATTTTTTTCTTACTACCATCTCAAGTGCAGGAAGTAAATGTCTGTCAGCAGATATAAGAAGTGCATCGTCGTAGAATGCAAAATCCATTACTCCAAATCTTTTTCTCCAATAATATATCTCTTCAAATACATCATATGCGTCTCTTTTGCAAAATTTTGGATTAAGAAATGGACCTGCGCAATATTTGCATCTGTAAGGACATCCCTTAGAAGTCATTATACATACATAGTCCAGCTTTTTATATAGCTCAAAAGCAGGATACATAACAGATGGACTAAATTTAAGTCTTTTTTTGGGCGTAATACCCAATTTTATAAGATCTTCCAATACCTTCTCTGGCTCAGATTCTGTCACTACTACATCTGCACCAATGTTTTTCTGTGCATGTTCTGGACACAGCCTTGCATATATACCTCCTACAAGCACTGGCACATCAGGGTAAATCTCTTTTATAGCCTTTATAGTATCCTTAACACCAAGATACCAATAAGTCATTGTTGAAGTGACAAGAAAAGCAGATGGTTTTCCAGCATATAT
>JAMOPX010000163.1 GCA_027064285.1 Desulfobacterales bacterium
AGAAGGCATCCAGAGAAGTGTTGAGTCTCCCTATGCACCCGTTTCTGAAAGAGGAGGAACAAGACAAAATAGTTTCTTTAATAACTGACCTTATGTAAAAGATTTTATCTCACGAGGCTAGGATAACATCGAATGCGGTATTGGAGCAAGAGTTTTTTTTGTCTGCTCCGAGTGTCTAGGCTTGCATGTCTGGTAAAGGACTATGTCTGTTATGGATTTATATCTTTTCCAATGGATAAACAGAAGGATTTACCTCATATAAAGGACTTCCACCCCCCATTTTCATAACCTCTTTCATGCTTCTTATATGAGGACTGATTATGCCGCATCCTTTTAAAATGAGAATATAATAGTTTGTTTTTTCTTCTAAGGAAAATTTAGCTAAAATTTCTTTTATCTGATTAGCACTTACATTTCCTCCTTTAGCTTCTCTCACTATTTTTTTTACAATTTCAGGCATTATTTTCCAATTTTCATCTCTTATTTCTTTAAACAGGTCTTGTATAGCACCTGCTGTATCCCATATTCCACTTTTCATGGCGATCTTGACCAAGGATCTAATAATATTTGGCATCACATATGACTCATCTTCCATTAGAAGAAAACAGGCATCTTCCCAGCTCAGAGTAGGCTTTAAGGGGTTTGCGGGAATGAGCAATCTCCACTGAAAGGATAAAAGCACAATATCCTCTAACCTGTCACCTACTATGCCTTCCACTTCACTGTAAGATATCCTTTCTTTTAGAAAAGCAACACTTAGCACATTAGACAGCAAAAACAGCTCTTTATCCTTTATTTTTAAAAACTTCATCAATGCTTGTACCAATTTTTCGGTTTGTTCCTGCATCTCTAAACCTAAAAAGCTATTTTGCTGTAGATTAGGCTTGTGGTCAAGCAGATATTTTGTAAAAATAAAATTTATGAAAAAGGTGGAGATCTTTGTGGACGGAGCATGCAAAGGAAATCCAGGACCTGGCGGATATGCTGCTATACTAAAATGTGGAAGACATGTAAAAGAGATTTCAGGATGTGAACCTAACACCACCAACAACAGAATGGAACTTAAAGCAGTGATAGTGGCTTTAAAGGAATTAAAAGAACCATGTGACATCTGTATCTACACAGACTCTAAGTATGTGATAAAAGGAATAACAGAGTGGATATATTCGTGGATAAAAAAGGGCTGGGTTACAGCCAATAAAAAGGAAGTTTTAAATAAAGAATTGTGGCAAGAACTTTTTAGACTAAGTAAAATACATAAAATAAAATGGATATGGATAAAAGGGCACAACAAACACCCAGAGAATGAAAGGTGTGACAAAATGGCAAAAAATGCTATACAAGAATGTATTAAATGAGCATGTTTGAAAAACCTTTTCGAACATGCTCGATAAAAGGATCTATTTAATGGAGGTTTAAAATGCAGCAAGATATTGCAACAAGAGATAGAACAGCAATTCTGGTAAATGAATTCGTAAGAAGTGTTTACAACTGGATGGGAATAGGGCTTGCTATAACAGGATTAGTGGCGTTTTATGTTTCTACCAATGCCACTATATTAAAACTTATATTTGGAAACCCTCTTATATTCTTTGCTCTCATAATTGGAGAACTGGCACTTGTGTTTTCTATCTCTGGTATGATAAGCAAAATCAGTGCTTCTACAGCTACTATTTTGTTCATAATATATTCTGTTCTAAACGGACTTACTCTTTCCTTTATATTTTTGGCATACACAAAGACCTCTATTTACAACACCTTTTTTGTATGTTCAGCCACATTCATTGCTTGTAGTATATATGGATGGAGCACAAAAAGAGATCTCACCTCTTTTGGAAGCTTTTTTATGATGGGTCTTATAGGGATAATAATAGCATCTGTGGTGAATATGTT
>JAMOPX010000164.1 GCA_027064285.1 Desulfobacterales bacterium
ATCAATTGTTATTTCTTTAAATTGATTAAACAAATCCTTTGCTGCCTTTCCTAATGATGTAGACTCAGAAAAAAATTCTGTTATAGGATAGAAAAAATCTTTTTCCTTTATGGATACTATAGCATATGCATTATCTTTTATTATTCTAAATATGCTATCTCTCTTATTTGAACCCATTTATTATGCAACCTTTTTCTGTTTTTCTTCTTCTGGTGGAAAGAATAGCCACCATTTACAATTTACACACTCGGATGGCCTAACCAAATCATACTCTCCTGCATTCTTTACAAGAGGTCTACTTCTTAGTTTTTCACACTGCTGTCTTGTTACTCGCCCAATAGGACATTTCCGAGTATGCTCTTTTAGCCATTTTTCTATAGCATTTTTATCCATATATTAAAACACCTCCTTCCTTATTTATTTTATCTTCCTTTTTATTAGTTATCGGAAGAATTAATGACAGGGACCGCTGCGGGTTGGAATTTTATGTTATATTTTTGTAAAAATATAACAAATATTTTCAAAAAAACAAGTTTTAATGAACCCCGCCAGCAATTCTCGGTGAGAAACAAATCAATTTTATAGCTTTTATGTTTTTAAAATAATCACTTAGATAATTTTTCTATATTTCTTTTTTTAATAAATTTTATGAAAAAATAATTGTCATTTTTGTAGTTGCTTTATATAGTTATCCGCATAATTGCGGATAATACCAATACCAATTAGATATTCTTTTTATAAATCTTCAACTAAAAAGCTATTATCCAGCAATTTCTTTAGGGATAATAAGATTATATCCAAACTTTCCTAAAGGGTTATTTTAAATCAGTATTGGTATTATTGTTTTTTCGGTCTGAATTATGTTATCTAAAATAAAATAACTTATAATAAAAAGGGGGAAATTATGGAGGACATAATAAACCAGATGATTCCTCTTATGACTGTATATCTGCTCCAGGATAACAGATTTAGGCTTGTAAATCCTCAGCTTTCAGAGATGTTGGGCTATACTGAAGAAGAACTTTTAAAAACAAATCCCATGGATTTGGTCTTACAGGAAGATAAAGCAATGCTAGAAGAGAAAATGAGAAAGGTCAAGGAAGATCAGATGCAAGAATCTGCTCAGTTTAGGGTCAGGACAAAGGATGGAAAAACAAAGTGGATCATGGTCAGACTTGTTCCTGTTCAATTTGAGGGTAGATTTGCATATTTGGGAAATTTCATGGATATTACAGAGCAAAAAAGACTCGAAGCAGAGCTTTTTAATACAAAAACTGAGTTAGAGCATATCTTGTCCACCTCTCCTGTGGGTATAGCAAAAGGCGAAAACAAGATAATAAAATGGGTGAATGAAGAGATGAGCAGACTATTTGGTTATTCTGTAGAGGAGTTCCATAATATGCCAACCCGTTACCTATATTCTTCAGAACAGGAGTATAAAAGGGTGTGGAGCATTATCCGTGCTGCTTTCAGGAAAAGAAGGTCTGTAAGCATAGAATCTCGATTTAAAAGAAAGGATGGTTCTACTTTTTGTGGTATTTTAAGAATGAGTGCCTTTGACCCTAATGCTCCAGAAAAAGAGGTTATTGGTGCTGTAATGGATATATCTAAGATAAAGGAGCTTGAAAAAAGACTTGCAGAGGAAAGGCAGTTGTTGGACATCACTCTTAGATCCATAGGAGACGGAGTTATATGTACTGATAAACATGGTAGAATTACCATCATGAACAGTGTTGCACAAGAACTTACAGGCTGGAAAGAAGAGGAGGCAAAAGGAAGGGATGTAAAAGAGATATTTTATATAGTAAATGAAAAGACAGGGCAGAGGTGTGAAGATCCTGTGGAAAAGGTCATAAGAACAGGAAAGATTGTAGGTCTTGCAAATCATACTTTGCTCATATCCAAAGACGGGAAAGAGAGGCTTTTGGCTGATAGTGGCGCGCCAATCAAGGATAAAGAAGGGAATATATATGGAGTAGTGCTTGTGTTCAGGGATGTAACAGAGGAGAGAAAACTTCAAAAAGAAATCCAAAAGATGGAAAAATTGGAGTCCATTGGTATGTTGGCAGGTGGTATTGCTCATGATTTTAATAACATACTCATGGGTGCAATAGGAAACATATCTCTTGCAAAGATGGAAGCAGAAGGAAGATTATATAAAAGACTTGAAGAAACAGAGAAGTCTCTATTAAGAGCAAAGACCCTTACGAATCAGCTATTGACTTTTTCAAAAGGAGGCGCACCCATAAAAGAGCTGAGCTCTTTGACCAGTTTAATAGAAGAAACAGCCAAGTTTTGCCTTGCAGGATCTAATATAAGATGTAAATTTGACATTTCAGATGATCTGTGGCCTGCGGAAGTTGATTCCAACCAAATAGCTCAGGTCATAGCTAATATTGTTATTAATGCTCAGCAGGCAATGCCTACAGGAGGTATTATAGAAATCAAAGCAGAAAATGTCTTTTTAAAGGAAAAGCAACTTCCTATTGCAGAAGGGGATTATGTGAAGATAAGTATTCAAGATTATGGAATCGGAGTCCCAAAAAAGCATCTAAATAAGATATTTGATCCTTTTTTCACCACTAAACAAAAAGGGAGTGGATTAGGTCTAAGTGTGGCCTATTCTATAATAAAGAATCATGATGGATACATACATGTGGAGTCAGAACTCGGAAAAGGCACAAGATTCGACATATACATTCCTGCACTCAGAAGTACTGTTTCTGAAGAAGAAAATAATAAAAATGGAAAAAAGGAAATTAATAAAAGAAAAGGAAGAATACTGGTAATGGATGATGAAGAGGCAGTGCTTGAAGTGGTTAAGGAGATGTTAAAGCTTATGGGATATGAGGTGCAGGTGGCAAAAGAGGGTAGAGAGGCAATAAGAATTTATAAAGAGGCAATGAGTAAAGGAAGGCCATTTGATCTTGTTATATTAGATCTTACAGTTCCATTAGGAATGGGAGGGAAGGATACAATAAAAGAGCTTATTCAGATAGATCCAGATGTGAAAGCTATTATCTCAACAGGATATTCTAATGATCGCATGGTGTCTAAGTATTGGGAATATGGATTTAAAGAGGTTATAATTAAACCTTATACTTTAAGTGAACTGTCTAACAAGCTGAAATCCTTAGGTTTTTGAGCTTTGCTTTTATGGAAAGCAGAAATAGTGTTCAGATAGATTTACAAAAAGGACGCCCTCAGCTTCCAGATAAACCCGGCGTCTATATATTCAAAGACGATACAGGGAAGTTTTTATATATTGGAAAGGCAAAGAATCTAAAAAAAAGGATCTCATCTTATTTCTCAAGATCACCTGTAAGTAGCAAAATCTCAAGTATGCTAAATAAGGCAAGATTTTTAGAATTTATTATTACCTCCAACGAAAAAGAAGCACTTCTTTTGGAGAGCAATCTCATAAAAAGCAATTCTCCACGATACAATGTGGTATTAAGAGATGATAAGCGTTATCCTGTATTAAAACTTGATCTAAGAGAAGAATATCCAAGGCTGAGTATCAGCAGAAAGATCCAGAAGGATGGGGCATTATACTTTGGTCCATTTCATTCTGCCAGCTCTCTTAAAAGCACCTTAAGATTTATAAACAAGCTCTTTAAATTAAGAACATGCAAAAATCTTCCCAAGGATGGCAGGCCATGTCTTAGCTATCAGCTAAGAAGATGTCTTGCTCCTTGTAAAGGTGATATTTCCAGAGAAGAATATATGGAACATGTTCAGAATGCGATCCTTTTTTTAGAAGGAAAGGGCAAAGAACTTGCGGAAAAACTTACAGAAGAGATGCTTAGTGCAGCGGACAGGCTTGAGTTTGAAAAGGCAGCTCGTATGAGAGATCAAATAAATGCTATAAAAAAGGTTTTAGAAAGGCAACAGATGGTTTCTCCTGTGCCGGACAATATAGATGTAGTAGGTATATGTCATAAAGATGGGCTTTTTCAGATTATTCTGCTCATAATAAGAGATGGGTTTCTCATTGCCTCAAAAAATTTTTTGTTCAGAGAAAGAGATGAAACGCCTTCTCACGTATTAGATGCTTTTATAAAGCAGTATTATTTAGATTGCAAAGATATACCAGACAGCATTATTATACCTTTTGATTTGGAAGAGAAAAGCCTTATTTCCTCTATGATCTCAGATAAATATGGCAGAAAGGTGAAGATAGAGCTTGCCCAGAAAACAAGAAAAGCAGAGCTTATGGACATGGCTTATAAGAATGCACAGGAGCTGTTAAAGGATGCAGAGAAAAGTTCTGACATACTGAAGGAGATGAAAGATGTTTTGGGCCTGAAAAAGATTCCTGTCAGGATAGAAGCAATAGATATATCTCAGCTCAGAGGAAGACAGAGAGTAGGTTCTATAGTAGCATTTAAAGATGATAGACCAGATAAATCAAAATATAGAAATTTTAGGATAAAAGGTGAATATCAAGATGACTATTCCATGATAAGAGAGGTTATAGAAAGGAGAATAAAAAAAGGGGATCTGCCAGATATATTTTTGATAGATGGAGGAAAAGCACACCTTTCCTTTGCTATTCAAGCAATAAAGAAGAATACAGAAGATTCACCAAATGTGATTGCCATTGCAAAGGCGAGAAATACTCAGGAAGCAGACAAGATATATGTAGAAAATAGAAAAGAACCAGTACAGCTTCCACCTCATCATCCAGTGCTTTTGTTCCTTATGAAAATAAGAGATGAGGTTCATAGAAGAGCAATTTCCTATCATAGAAAGTTAAGAGAAAAGGAACAGCTTGATTCAATACTTTTTCAGATACCAGGACTGGGCAAAAAAAGGGTAGAAGCTCTTTTAAAACATTTCAAAGACATTAACGATATTGCTGAAGCTAATGAACAAGATATAGCAAAGATTTCTGGTATAGGATTAAAATTAGCAAGAAACATAAAGGAATTCCTGAGAAATGAATTATAAAGATAAAGAAGAACTTTTAAAATACATGGCAAAAAATAAGATATATCCAATGGTGAGTAAAAACGACACTATATTTCTCAGATCTTCAAAGATAAAGTTGAGCAAAGAAGAACGAGAAGAGATAATAAAATCACTTAACATCAGAAGCAGGTCTGACTGTTTGCTTATCAGAAATCAGATAAAGAAAATAAACAAAAATACTAATAAAAATTTGCCTATTAAGGATTGGATAGAGGAAGAAAGGCCAAGAGAGATGCTTATAAAGTATGGAGCAGAGAGGCTTCCAATATCAAAATTGCTGGCAATAATACTCAGGACAGGAAAAGAAGGGATTAGTGCTGAGGAGCTTTCTAAAAGGATACTCAACAGGTTCAGAACACTAAGAGAACTGGATTTAGCTCCTATAACCGAGATTTGCAATATAGAGGGCATAGGCATGGCAAAGGCTGCTCAGATAAAGGCTGCTTTTGAGTTGGGAAAAAGACTTATAAGGGAAGAAGCAGAAAAAAAGATAAGTGTAAGAAGTCCAGAGGAAGTAGTAAGTTATGTGATAAGCTGGTATTCTCCATATCTCAGGGATGCAAAAAAGGAGTTCTTTTATGTAATCCTTGTGGATACTAAAAATCATCCTCTCTGTAACTTAGAGATAAGCAAAGGTGGAACAAATGCAAGTATTGTTGAGCCAAAGGAGATAATAAAAGAGGCGAGTATAAGATCTGCTTCTGGGATAATTCTGGTTCATAATCATCCTTCAGGAGATCCTTATCCATCTGATCAAGATATAAATATTACAAACAGGATAAAAAAAGCATGTGAGATTGTTGGGATAAGACTTCTGGATCATGTTATAATAGGCAAAAACAAACAAGATTATTTCAGTTTTTATGCAAATGGTCTGATATGATTCACCAACCAGTATTACTTAAAGAAGTACTGAAATTTCTTATAACAGACGCAGAAGGAATCTATGTGGATGGAACTGTGGGCAGTGGTGGTCACTCAGAGGCAATTGCTGAGATTGTTTGCCAGAAAGGTGGAAGACTTATATGTATTGATCAGGATCCAGATGCTGTCTCTTTTTCCAAAAAAAGGTTTGTTTCCAAAGAAGGGGTCAAGGTTATAAAGGCAAATTACAAGGATATGGATATTGTCTTAGAAAATGAAGGAATAGAAAAAGTAGACGGAATCTTACTGGATCTGGGGATGTCTTCTATGCAACTTGAAGATTCAGGAAGGGGGTTTAGCTTCTTAAGAGATGAGCCCTTAGATATGAGAATGGATCCGGAACAGCCTGTTAAGGCAAAGGATTTGGTAAATAATCTTTCTGAGTTTGAACTTTCCAAGATAATCAAAGAGTATGGTGAAGAAAGAAAGGCTCGCTTAATAGCCAAGGCAATAATAAGAGAAAGAAAAAAAGAGCCGATTGAAAGTTCCCTAAGACTGGCAAATATAGTCTCTTCAGCTATTCAAGACAAACAAAGGAGAAGACATCCTGCTACAAAGACCTTTCAAGCGCTGAGAATAGCAGTAAACAGAGAGCTGGAAAATCTCAAGATTTTCTTAGAAAATGTTCCTGATCTGTTGAAGAAAGGGGGAAGACTTGTAATCATATCCTATCATTCCTTAGAAGACAGACTTGTTAAGAACTACATAAAAAAATGGGAAAATCCATGTACCTGTCCTCCTGATCTGCCGTACTGCCTGTGTGGAAAAAAGCCTCTGATGAAGAGAATTATTAAAAAAGGGATAAAGCCAAGCGAATCAGAGATACAGAGAAATCCACGAGCCAGAAGCGCTATATTACGAGTGGCAGAAAGGTTATGAAGAAAAACAATATAAGTATTAAAAGAAATATATTTATAAAATCCAAGCCCAGGGTAAGAAAAAGCTCATTTTTGTGGAAGTATAAATTTCATGTATTTGCTGCTGTTATTCTACTTGCCATTGCTGGATTAGTATATCTTTATTTAAGCAACAAACAAATTCAGCTTAAGTATAGGATAAGTAAATTAAAACAAGAAGAGTTCAGACTTCAGGAACTGAACAGAAAACTTAGGCTTGAGATCTCTGTATTAAAATCTCCACAGAGGCTTGAAAAGATAGCAAAAAAAAGATTTGGGCTAAAACATCCAAATCCTGAGCAGATCATAAGATTAAGATGAAGCTGTTTAACAAGGATATCATAAAGTACAAGATGTATTTAGTAATGGCGATATTTTTAGCCGCCTTTTTAAGTGTAATTCTTAGGGCTTATCAGCTTCAGGTAGTGGATTCTGAATATCTCAGAAAGAAAGCACAGAGAGACTATGCAAAGATAAAGGTGCTTTTATCTAAAAGAGGCACAATATTTGACAAAAACGGCAAACCCTTAGCCATAAGTGTGGATGCAAGCTCTATATATGCAAGACCAGCCTTAATTAAAGACAAGAAAAAAACAGCTCATATATTGGCAAAGATTACCAAACAGAACTGGGCATCCATTTATAAAAGACTTTGTAAAAAGAGCCCATTTGTCTGGATTAAAAGGAAAGTCCCTGAGGAATGGGCAAGGAAAGTTCTTGAAAAGAGAATAGAAGGAGTAGGGGTCATAAAGGATATAAGAAGGTATTATCCTGCAAGAGAGCTTGCTGCCCATGTATTGGGATTTGTTGGTGTTGATAATCATGGCTTGGAGGGAATAGAAAGAAAATATGATAATATACTTTCTGGGCCAGAGATAAAACTCATTGAAGTAAAGGATGCTCTCAGAAGACCTATACTAATAAAAAAGCTTTCCAATGGATGCCCAAAAGATATTTTTCTCACCATAGATAGAGAGATCCAATTCAAAGTGCAAGAAGTGTTAAGAAAGGCTGTTAGAAAGAACAGGGCAAGATCTGGCCAATGCATAGTTATGAACCCATATACTGGTGAGATATTGGCAATGGCTGTGATACCTGAGTTTAATCCAAATATGTTTAATAGATATGGTCCATATTTCTGGAGAAACAGAACAGTTACTGATTGCTATGAGCCTGGTTCTGTGATAAAGCCATTTCTTGTGGCATCAGCTATAGAAGAAGGAGTAGTCAGCCCAAGGACAACTTTTTTTTGTGAAAATGGCGCCTATAAGATAGGACCCCATATAATACATGATACTCACAAGCACAAAAGACTTTCTGTATCAGAGATAATAATGGTCTCCAGCAATATTGGTGCAATAAAGATAGGAGAAAAACTTGGGTATCATACATTTTGCAGATATTTGAGAAAATTTGGTTTTGGCCAGAAAACTGGTATAGATCTTTTGGGAGAGAGAACAGGATGGATAAGAGAGGTGAGTGATAACAGGCCTGTTGACCAGGCAACCTTGTTTTTTGGACAAGGTATAAGCATAACCTCTATTCAGCTTGCAACTGCTATGTGTGCCATTGCAAATGGTGGCTTTCTTTTAAGACCTTATGTGGTAAAGGAGATAAGGGATAAAAACGGAAATATAATAAAAAAGACATCTCGAAAGGTGAGAACAAGGGTGATCTCTGAGAAGACCTCGCAGAAGTTAAAAAAGATAATGAGTCTTGTGGTAAGCAAAAGTGGTACTGCACCGCAGGCAAGTATAGAGGGATTTGAAGTAGCAGGAAAAACAGGCACAGCCCAGAAAATAAATCCCAGAACAGGTAGATATTCTAATAGAAAATATGTCGCTACATTTGTGGGATTTGTCCCTGTGTCTAAGCCAAAGATTTTGGTGCTTGTCATGATAGATGAGCCAAAAAAGTCTTATTATGCAGGGATTGTGGCAGCACCTGTATTTAGAGAGATTGCTAAGTGGACACTTGTTTATTTAGGTATAACACCAAAAAATAAGCAACGACCTTTAGTCATTGTTAAGAATGAGGAGCAAAATAAAACAGAGAGAAAAGTAATTATAAGAGATGGGATTATTCCAGATTTTTCAGGCATGAGCATGAGAGATGTTGTAAGAATTGCTTCTCGTTACAGTATAAGACTTATTATTAAAGGACATGGCTATGCCTTTAAGCAATATCCAAGGGCTGGCACCCCTTTGGAAAGAATAGCAAGACTAACCGTATTTTTTAAACCTATTCCTTAAATCCTTAAATTATGAGGATAAAAGACCTGATTCATGGATTAGAAATATTAGAGATTTGCGGGGATCTTGAAAAAGAGGTCAGAGGTATATCCTATGACTCCAGAAGGCTTAAAGCAGGAGAGCTTTTTGTTGCGCTTAAAGGCAGTTATTTAGATGGACACAATTTTATAAAAGATGCCTTAACAAAAGGGGCATCTGCTTTAGTGTTGGAGTATATACCAGATATAAACTTGGCTGTTCCTATAATAAAGGTAAAAAACAGCAGAAAAGCACTTTCACAGCTGGCTATAAACTTTTTTAATCCCTGCTTTGAAAAGATGAATATAATCGGGATTACAGGCACAAATGGAAAGACCACCACAAGCTACCTCATAGAGTCTATATTGAAAAGTGCCCACAAGGAGGTTGGGGTCATAGGAACTGTAAGTTATCGATTCTGTGGAAAAGAGTTTAGAGCAAATGTTACTACTCCTGAGTCCTTAGAACTTATGCAGATGCTCAGAGAGATGTCAGAGAATGGAGTAGATTATGTGGTTATGGAGGTATCTTCTCACAGTCTTGCTCAGGGAAGAGTAAATGGTTGCCCATTCAGGATAGCTGTTTTTACAAACATAACAAGAGATCATCTGGACTATCACGGCTCTATTCAGGAATATTTTAATGCAAAGAAAAGGCTTTTTTTAGAATACAGTCCGGATTTTTGCGTAATAAACTCTGATGACCCTTTTGGAAAAATCTTAATAAGTGAAATAAAAAACAGCAGTGTTCTAAGTTATGGTTTAGAAAGCGGAGATGTATGTGCCAAAAATATCCAGATAGACAAGAGCGGGATTAAGGCTGAACTTTTATTGCCCAATAATAAAAGCTTGATAATTCATTCTCCACTTCTGGGGAG
>JAMOPX010000165.1 GCA_027064285.1 Desulfobacterales bacterium
AGTAGTAATGTTTTATGACTACGCATCTGGAAAGCTATTTCAAAACTATCATTCTGAAGGATCATTTTGTATAAAATGAATATGTTCAAAAAAACTTTTTGAACATGCGCGATATAAAATGCCATAAAAAATGAAGATCACGAGAAAAGAATTTCTGAAAAGCTTAGGATATGGTCTTGCCTCCTTATTATGTCCTGTAGATGCGGGAGCAATATTCTGGAGAAATAAAAAAAAGAGGGCAAGATGCAATAAGAGCATAAAAGGCCATATATTTGAGGGAGATGCACCAAAGAAGCTCTGGAAATATTCAAAAGAGGCATATCATTACATAAAGGCAGATGACACTGTCCAATGCCTTACATGTCCTCATGAATGCGAGCTGTCTCCAGGAGACAGGAGCATATGCAGGTCAAAGATAAACTATAATGGAAAGCTTTATAGCATTGCCTACGGAAATCCATGCGCCACCCATGTAGATCCTATAGAAAAGAAACCTCTTTTTCACTTTTATCCAAAAAGCTGGATATTCTCTATAGCAGAAGCAGGATGCAATTTTCGCTGTCTTAACTGCCAAAACTGGGAGATATCTCAGAAAAAACCAGAAGAGGTAGAATACATAGAGCTTTTTCCAGATCAGGTGGTCTCTTATATAAAGAAGCTTGGGCTCAAAGCCATAGCTTATACTTACTCAGAACCTGTTTCTTACTATGAGTATATGTATGATACAGCAAGGCTTGCAAAAGAAGAAGGTATAAGGAATGTTATGGTATCTAATGGTTTTATAAACAAAAAACCGCTTTTGAAACTGTGCAAATACTTGGATGGAGCAAGTATTAATCTAAAATCTTATAGTGATAAACTATATCAGTGTCTAAATGGAGGAAGACTAAAGCCTGTCTTAAATACTTTTGTGATATTAAAAGAGAAAGGAGTGTGGTTTGAGATAATAAATTTAGTTGTTCCAACCTATACAGATAATCCAGAAATGGTAAAAAGGATGTGTGGATGGATCTTAAAAGAGCTTGGGCCTGATTATCCGCTTCACTTCTTAAGATTTTTTCCACAATATAAACTGCAGATGCTACCTCCCACTCCTGTATCTGTGCTGGAGGAATTTAGAAAGATTGCCATATCTGAAGGGATTCACTATGTATACATAGGCAATGTGCCCGGACATCCTGCAACAAATACTTATTGTCATAATTGCGGAAAGCTTCTTATAAAAAGGGAAGGATATTATATCCCTGAAATAAACATTAAGAATGGAAGGTGCAAATTCTGTAGAACTCCTATTCCTGGAAGATGGGGAAAATGAGCTTTTCTTTTACGGAAAACGATGAGCGTCAAATGGTGTTGACTTTGAATAAATAATAGTATACCAAGTGTATCTGCTGAAATGATTAGGAGATACACAGAAATATCTCTGTTACTCTCGTGGGATAAAAGATAAGCAAAGCTAAAGGAGGAAGGGTGAAGATAGGTAGTTCATTGCAAAAATAGATTGTGAGTAATATTATACTGTTTCAACAAAAAGGACAATTATGGGAGTAAGACTATGAATTCTGTAATAGAAGCAATAAAAAAAAGAAGAAGCATCCGTAAATACAAAGAAGATCAAGTGAAAGAAGAAAAAATATCTCTTTTGCTGGAAGCAATAAGGTGGTCTCCATCCTGGGCAAACACCCAGTGCTGGGAAGTAATTGTAGTAAAAGATCCAGAAATAAAAAAAAAGCTTCAGCAGACTCTTTCCAACGGAAATCCTGCAAGGGATGCGATTCTGAAATCATCCGTCCTGTTTGCAATGTGTGCCCAGCTAAGAAAGGCTGGCTATTATAAAGGCTCTGCACCAACAAAGTTTGGAGACTGGTTTATGTTTGATCTCGGTATTGCCACCCAATCTCTATGTCTTGCTGCACACTCCTTAGGACTGGGAACAGTTATAGTTGGATTGTTTGAGCATGACAAGGCAAAGCAAATATTAAATGTGCCAGAGGGATACGAAGTAGTAGCACTTGTGCCGGTGGGCTATCCTGAAAAAATACCATCTGCACCAAAAAGGAGAGAAATAGAGGAATTTGTGCACTATGACAGCTTTTAGTAGATAGTCTAAAAAATGAGATTTAGGGCCAAAAAAGAAGAGCCTTTTTTGTTTCTGACAGACAAACAGCTCTTTGTATTAGAGTATGACGATCATTTTAAAATAAAAAAAGACTTTAAAATAGAAGAACTTATCTCTTATCCTGAACCATTTCAAAAAGAGCTTTTTTTAAAAGAAATAAGGATTCTGATAATTCCAGATTACTGGGTCGTAACCAGATTTTACCCTATAGCCACGAAAAAGTCCTCAGTTGTGGAGTCTTTCTTAAAAAGAAAACTTCCAGCAGACTTTCCTGATGCATCTGATTGTAAAGACTTTTTTGAATATTTTTTTTACAAACAGGCGGAACAGGAAGGAATACAAGTATATGTGATTCAAGAAGAACTATTTTACATTCTTTACAGAAATCTCTTCTCTGCCTTTGAAATAGAAAAGATTACAAGCCCTGCATTTGTATGGAAAGCCAAATTGGGTAAAAAAATAAAGGATATCACTACAGGGCTTAAAATCTTTATGCATATATATCAAAAGAGTGCATATTTGTGTTTTTTTCTCGATTCTTACTTTTTATTTTCCAGGCTCATCTCTATTGAAGAGGACTACATAGCTCAGCTCTCATATGAGCTGATGCAGTCCTTTAGACTTGTAAGCCAAAAGACAAAAAAAGAAGTAGAAAAGATCTATCTTATACCTAAGGAGAACTCAGATGTAGAAAGACTCTCAGAAACATTGGGTGTAGAGATAATAAATGTATCAGACCAAGTAGAGCTTTCTTCACCTTCATCAGAAATTGTGGAAAAAATGGGCTCATTTGC
The DNA here is from genome assembly GCA_027064285.1 of Desulfobacterales bacterium. Classification (GTDB taxonomy): domain Bacteria; phylum Desulfobacterota; class DSM-4660; order Desulfatiglandales; family JALVZP01; genus JALVZP01. The sequence continues at coordinate 2,914 of JAMOPX010000165.1, forward strand.
ATTTTTAAAAAAATCAGATCTTTCTGATTCAGCAAAATTTTTTTATTTCTCTTATAGGCCATTAAAAGAATTAAAAGAATGGACATTTTTTCAAAACACAGGCATTGTAGTGGGCATCTTTATCTTTATACTTATGCTTATGGAGGCAGTATATTTAAACAATATCATCCCAAAGATCAAAAATGCAACAAACATAAACACTCCAGTAATCCAAGATTATATATCAGCTATAGATGAGCTTCTACACCACAAAGAAAAACCAGACCCTTCCTTAATAATCATGAAGATCTTAGCCTGCACATCAGAAAAGATATATCTGCAACACATAGAAATAGAGCTTGGATCACCTTCCAGTATAGGACTTGTGGGTTATGTATCAGTTTTTAATGTTAAAGATTTTCAAGATATATTTTCCACATTTCTGTCTAAGATAAAGAAAAGCTTTGAGTATGCTCAGATTCCAACCCTAATGGATATAGATTTAAAAAGAGCAGGAGAACAGGGTTTTAATTTTAAATTTAGTTTTGAATTCAATGAAGGATAAGTATAAAAAAAGATGGATCTTAGTTGGAATAATATGGTCTTTTGCGCTAGCAATCTTTACTTTTAATATTCTAAAAATAGAAAGATATTCAAAAGAAAAAGAAAAACTTGTAGCTCAAGAAAGAATAAGGAAATTTCTAAAAAAGCACGAGTCTGTCTTGAAAAATGCTGTAAAAGAAAAAAAAAGATTGTATGATCATATACCGAGCCCGAATATAGGTCTTATAAAAGTAGAAGAGCTACTAAACAAACTGGCAAATGGAAACGGGCTAGAAGTTACACGAATTGGACATGAAGAGGCAGTAGAAGGGGATAACAGCATAAATTTATCCATCATGTGTCGCGGTGCTATAAGGGATTTTATAAAGACTCTTTATAGTATATATTCAAGGTATCCGTATCTGGAAATAAATACTGTAAAGCTCGACTTGTACAGGGACAAAAAGGGTATCTTCGAAATTAGATTGAAATATAATTTTGTGATTAGTCCACAATAGAATGGGAAAAAAGGCGCTTTCCATAGTATGGCTTCTTACAGGATTTATGATGGTGGGATACAATATTTATATGTTAGATCAACTCTATCAACCTTCTGTAATAGATGTTCCAGAGCTGACCGAGTTAAAAAGCAAACTTAACAGCCTCAGCTTTCTGGATTCCAAGAAAAGAAAGATATCAGAAAAAAGTAAGACTCTCTTTCAGAAGATGTTTGCCTGTCTGTCTGGGCTAAAGAATAAAAAAAATGCAGGTAGTATAGAATTAAAAGAACATATAGTTCTTCCTGTCATACAAGGAATGCTGAAAAGTATTGATTCAAAAGGAAGATCGCATAGATTGGTCATGATTGATGGGAAAGTCTATTCAGAAAAACAAAAAGTAAATGGTTTTATTATTGAAAAAATATCGGACAATGGAATATATTTAACAAAACATGAAAAGAAATGGTTTGTTAAAATACCAGATGTTAAATTTTCCATTATCAATGAATAAAATTTTGCCTTTTTTATTGGCTTATGTCTTGCTTTTAACAGGATGTACAAGCCCGCAATCTAGGTCTGTGAAGCAAGAAAGTTTGTCTAAGATAAGACCCAGCAAGATAATAAAAGAGCAAGAAAAAATCCCCCCTATAAAACCTATAAAAAAGCCAGTTCTAAAGCAAAAGCCTTCTGTTAAAAGATATAAGAGGCCAAAAAAACTCTATTCATTGGTTTTTCATCAGGCAAGGCTTGGTGATATATTAAATGTACTTGCGTCTGAATCCCATATGAACTTATCTGTGGACTCAGAGGTGGATCTGAACAGACCAATCACTGTTAGATTAAACAAAATTACCTTGGATGAGGCATTAGATATAATAGTAAAAAAGGCGTCAGGCTACACCTGGAAAATGAAAAAAAACTTTATCTTTATAAAAAGATTTGAGGAATACATATACCACTTTGATTATATAAACTTAATCGGGAAAACCAGTGTATCAGTGGGAGGAGATATGTTAGCATCTGGAGTAGAAGAAGCAGGGGTTACGGGAAAATATGAAATAAAGACAGAAACCCATGAAAAAGGTACAGATATATGGGATTCTATTAAGAAGTCTCTTGATTCATTAAAATCCCCTCAGGGAACAGTCCGTATAGATAAAGTTGCTGGTCTGATTTACATGAAAGATACACCTGCCAGAATAAGTTCGATGGTAAAGTTCTTGGATATGTTGGCAGAATCCTTAAAAAGGCAAGTAATCATAGATGCAAATGTTTTGGAGGTAACCCTTTCAGATGAGAGCAAATATGGAATAGACTGGAATGAGATGCAGATTGCATTTAAATCTAAGTGGGGCGGACTTCCTAATGACATGAATATAAATTTCAACAATGGATCAATTATTCTTTCTACAAGATCCAGCCTAAATGCAGTATTGGATTTTTTAAGGACTAAGGGAGATGTTACAGTACTATCTAATCCTCATCTTTCTGTTCTAAATGGTCAATCTGCTTTGCTTACAGTAGGTTATCAATATCCTTATGGTGATATAGAAGGGGTGGACAGAGATACAGAGACAGGACTTATTACTTATGGAAGCAGCATAAAAAGGGCAGTCTTAGGTCTCCAGTTGGGTATAACTCCGCATATATCAAAGGATGGCACTATTATACTACATATTGTTCCTACTATTACCAGGATACAGGAAAATATAGAAGTAGATGTGCCAGTAGCAGCAGGACAAATTCAACATATATCAAATCCCATTATTGATCTTCAAGAACTTTCTACCTCGGTCATGTTAAGGGATGGACAAACCCTTGTGCTGGCAGGTTTAATAAGTCAAATCAGGAAAATAGAAAAAAAAGGATTGCCTATTCTCTCTGATATTCCTCTTTTGGGAATGATCTTTAGAAGGACAGAAGAGCAAAAGCAGAATAGAGAATTGGTGATATTTATCACCCCACACATAAGAAATATTAAATAACTGAGCTTACGCAAAAGGGTTTATCTCACAAGGGAGGTATAACAACGAATGCGGTATTGGGGCAAAAGGGTTTTTCGTCTGCTCCGAGTCTGTCGGGCTGGTCTCTTCTCTGACTTATCTGCGGGAGATACCTTCCCCCTCCGCATTCCCGTCACTCAGCTGTTAATCAAATATTCTTACCAAAACCAATAAAAAATCCAGAATAAGCAAAGATTAAGAAATTAGCTGATTATCAGCTACGAGTATCCAAGTATAGATTTGATGTCCAAAACTTCTGTTGTGAAGATGTTTTTGCTTAATACAGATGAATCATAATTTCTGTTGAACAAATATTGTTTTTTTCCGATAATGTTAATAACATTACTAAAAAGGAGGGGTTAAGTCATGTTAAAGAAAAAGTTATTTAACAACAAGGGTTTTACATTGGTGGAAATTGCTATTGTATTGGTAATTATTGGCCTTTTAATAGGCGGGATACTTAAAGGCAGAGAGATGATAAAGAATGCTAAAATAAAAAGAATCGTAAAAACAGCTGATGAATTAAGAGCTACTATAATGTCCTTCTATGACAGATATGGTGTTTATCCAGGAGATGAAAATAAAAAAGATATTCCTCCAGAAGACAGGCATAATGGAAATGGAGATGGAAAGATAAATACTACTGATGAATCAAAATATGTGTTTGAAGATCTTCTAAAAGCTGGCCTTATATCAGGTGATTTTAATGGAACAAATTTCATGCAACATGTGTTTGGCGGAGATGTATATGTTCAGTATACAACTGTGAGTGGAACAAAAAAGCACTGGATAATCTTTAAAAATATTCCCGGAGATGTAGGCCGTATCATAGATACAAAATACGATGATGGTAAGGATAATAGTGGTAGCATCAGAGCAAATAAGGACTATGGAAACAGTCAGGTTTATCTCTATATAGAGCTATAAATTGGATCTTGGAAAAGGCCAGAAAGGATTCACCCTTATAGAAATAGCTATTGTAATGGTGATTGTGGGTATCCTCATGGGAGGGGGGATACCCCTTTTACGTTCTTTGATGGAACAAAAAAAAAGAGATGAGACCATCTCTTATATGAAAGAGGTAAAGGAAGTTCTGATAAACTATGCAAAAATTCACGGAAGACTTCCTTTTGCAGACACAGATGGAGATGGAATTGAAGATAGTAATTCTTATCACGGTTTTCTCCCTTATGTTACCATAAGTATGAGTCCTATGGATTCTTATTCAAGGCATCTTAAGTACGAGGTAAACAGGAATCTAACCATAGACAAAAATACCACATGCCTTACAATCAGATCTGGCTTGAAAGGATATCCCAAAGTAGTTGATTCAGATGGGTCTCCCAAACCCTTTAGTGTATCTGCTGTTATTATAAGTGCAGGAAGTGGAGATGCAGACAACGATGGAGACGTATTTGACAAAATAACATCTGGCTCATTTATAGGAGATAACACAGATGGCAGACCTAATTACATCCGTTATCCTCCTGTAAACAACTTTGATGATATAGTAAAATACATTGGTGGCTATGAAATCTATTCCGGACTTTGTGAATTTCTGGACTTAGCAGTTAATAACAAAAGCTCAAAAACAATTTACATCTACAATGCAACCCAAGGAATAGATATAGGAAGTCTTAAGCCAGGAAGAAGCGGCTTATATCATATCCTTTCAGGTTCAAAAATAGAAATAAGAAATAAATCTGGAGGCGGAGGAAAGATTGTAGATTCAGATCCTCCAACTCCTATTATTCTCTCAGGGTATGGTGCTACTATAAATGTAGATTAACTCAAGTTGCCACCTTTTTTATAAGTTGTTGGATGTTAAAGCCCAGAACAAATAAAGTAATACCAATACCAATTTAAAACCATTCTAAAAAAGCCTCTTTAATATAAGGATAAAAAGTAAGCTTTTTTAAGGACTGAGGTGTAAAAGAGTTAACTAATTTTACATACAGCATTTTCCAATTCTTCTATTAGATAAAACAGTTTTTTTTAAAATGCTTTTTTATATCCTGAAACACTTGAATATTATCAGATATTTTTAATCTTTTACTACATTTTTTTTCTATTTTTTTTATTTTGCTTTTTTTATTTTATTACTGACCTTATACAAAAGTTTCTGTCTTATCTGTATGCAGTATATAGGGGTAAAGGGATTTTTCGGATGCGACTGTCGGAAAGGCGCTGTCTCTTCGTGGCTTATCTGTGGGGGAAACCGCAGCCCGTCACTCAAGTCTCTCGAAAACAAGCATAGTCCTTTACCAAACATCCAAGCCCATTGGTAAGCATATTTGATTAATAGCTGAGTGACGGGAATGCGGAGGGGGCAGGTATCCCCCGCAGATAAGTCAGAGAAGAGACCAGCCCGACAGACTCGGAGCAGACGAAAAACCCTTTTGCCCCTCTACCGCATTCGTTGTTATTCTCCCCTTGTGAGATAAACCATTTTGCGTAAGGGCAGTTAAAATTCTTCAAATAACTCAATCAAGTTTTGAGGATTATCTGTGTAGTTTCCATTTCTAATCAATTTTCTTATTTTGTGCAGTTCTGTGTTTTTGTTACTTTTCCCCATAACTCCCCTATGTTTAGCCAAGTATACTAATTGCACTACAAAAAGAAGAAAAATATAAATTGCCTTTTGTAGTTATTTCTTGAACAAGCTTCATTAAATTATTTAAATCAATATTTTTATAATTTAACCTAAAATATTTTTGCTTCTTTTATGCTTATATTTTTATAAGCTTGTATTTTCTCGTACCTATTCCCATCTTTTCTGCATGATCCAGCTGAACATTCCAATCCACATTCGGATATATAGCACGGAATTTATCTTTTTCTGCTGTTTTCTTTTTCCTTGAAAGCACACTGCCAGATGCAACTGGTTGTTTGTTTACAAGATCTACAGATGCCTGATCAACCGCAACAGGATCCTTTCCTGCGACTATGCCTATGTCAGAGACAATAGGGGCATCGTTGTGTCCATAGCAGTCACAGGCAGGAGATATAGTGGTAAGAAAGTTTATGAAAAATGCCTTATCCTCTTTTCCTGTTAAAACTGCTTTGGTATATTCTGCCATCTTTTTCTGAAATTTTATTGCATCCTTATCCCATTGTATATCTATTGCACCATTCGGGCATATGATTATACACTCACAACACCCAACACACTTTTGAGGATCTATCTTTGCCTTTTTTTCCATATATATTGCATTCTGTGCACAGTGTTCCATACACATCCCACATGCCTTACACTTTCTTCTGTTCACCTTTGGCTTTAGATCAGAGTGCTGTTCCAGCTTTCCTTTTCTGGAAGCACATCCCATTCCTGTATTCTTTATTGCACCCCCAAACCCTGAAAGTTCGTGACCTTTAAAATGAGCAACACTTAAGAATACATCTGCATCTACAATCTCTCTTGCTATATAAGCCTTTTTTATAAGCTCTCCATCTACATCTATCTCGTAATAAGAGCCTCCTTTAAGCCCATCAGCAATAATTATAGGAGCATTTACTACTGAATATGCAAACCCGTTTTCTATTGCAGTAGTTATGTGCGATACACTATCACTTCTTGTTCCAGCATAAAGGGTGTTTGCATCAGTAAGAAATGGCTTACATTCAATTTTTTTTATATGATCCACAATCCTCCTTATATACACTGGCCTTATAAAGGCAGTATTTCCTTTTTCTCCAAAGTGAAGCTTTATTGCAACAAGCGCTTTTTTGTTTTTCTGAAGAATATCGTCAAATCCTGCTTTTTGCATAAGCCTTTCTAACTTATCCAGCAAATTTTCCTTTGAAGATGCTCTCATATCACAGAAATACACTTCGCTTTTCTCCATAGTTCTTTCCTGGTTAACAAAACCGCACATTAGTGCAGCTTTGGGTGGGGTATTTGTATTCCGCCTCTTCAGGATAGCCAGCCCCACCTGGCGGTTTTTGGCCATCCATAGCCCCTGCACCAGGTGCAGGAACT
>JAMOPX010000166.1 GCA_027064285.1 Desulfobacterales bacterium
TTAATGTTTTGTCAATCAATTTCGATGACAGGACACTAGACTTTTATACCAATGGCTAACTGATAGTTCCTTGCCCATTGGTAAGCATATTTGATTACCAGTTGAGTGACTTATCTGCGGAGGGGACAGGTATCCTCCGCAGATAAGTCACAAAGAAGACCAGTCCAAGAGACTTGGAGCAGACGAAAAACCATTTTGTCCCAATACCGCATTCGCTGTTGTTTCTCCCTCGTGAGATAAAAACTTTTGCGTAAGGTCAGTTTATAAAAAGTGAACGCCTAATTGGTATTGATATTACTATCTATGACTACCTTTATCATTTCATAACCTCCATTATGTTCAGCTCTTTTATTTCTTTCTTTAATTCAGCAATATTTTCCTCTGGTCCCATAACTTTTATGATTCCTTTCTCTTTTACTTGAAAAAGCACATCTGAAAATTCTCTAAAATGTCGCACCTGGGTTTCTAAAACCTCTTCTCTCATTCTTTGACGTGCATCTTCTGTATCCTTAGTAAGATAATATCTCATAGACCTAAATCCTTTGGCATCAGGAAGCAATGGTGCATCTATATCAGCTATTGTTCTAATAACTGCTTTTGTAAGCTCTCTTTTGCTTAATTCTATGTTTTTTAAGAAATCTGAAGACTTATCATAACTCTCTATGGTCTTCTTTATATTAGGATCTCTATATGATACAAATACAAGATCTCCTGAAAGTCTATCAAATATGCAATGTGCTCCATAAGCTCCACCTTGAACCCTTATACTATCCCAAAGCCATGTATTTCTTAGATATCTTGTTATCACAAGAGAAGATCCATGAAATTTGTATCCTAAGCGGTAAAGAGAAGCACCCTTTCCAACAAAGTTTACTTTTGCCTTTATTAAAAGGGCTTCTGGCCTTGCTATAGTAGTCTCTCTTTTCCATTCAAAAGATTTTCTTTCTGAATCTGGAACAGCATAAATAAACTCATCTATTTCTTTTTCATGCCTTTCAAATTCATTCTGAGGACATGTTATATTAATGAGCATATTTTTTCTGTTTATTATCCATTCATACGCTCTGATTATATCAGAATAGACCTGATCCCAGTTTGACTTTATAAGCTCTGAAAGTCTCCTTAAGAAGAAGAGATAGCTTATACCTTTTGTCTTCTCTTCAAGCCATCCAGACTCACTCAGACCTGCACAAATTCTTCTTGCAACTATATCATGACCTGATGGAAGCAGATTCTTTTCAAATCTTGCTTTTTCCTCTAAGATAAGCTGCAAAAACCTATCTTTATTGTTTAAGTTTACATCCAAAATAAGCTCTCTCATTATATCCATCAGTTCCGAAACCTTTGAAATAAGTGATTTTCCTCTTAAAAAGAGCCAAAAACATGAATCATCTTCTTCCCTTACTTGATCTACCAATATATGCCTTCTTATACCTCCTGTATGCTGGCCAATCCTTTGACCAATCTTTACATAATCCTGTTTTTTTGTGCCTATTTCAATAAGTGCCTTTGCAATAAGGGGAACATAAGGGATATACTTCTGCTCAATTCCTTTCAGATTAAATCCCACATCTATGTAAAATATTCCATTTGTAGATATATCATGAAAAAGAAGTTGTGGTTCTTTCTTTAAGAGTTGTGAAGGAATCTTTTTGTTTTCTCTGTCCACATACTTGAGATCAAGCACAGGGATTTTGGCAAGAGCAGAAGGAGAGTCAGGAGTTTGTTGAATCTTTCTAAGTTCTTGAACATCCTGTATTATTTTCTTTAACTCTGACACACTCATTTTTGATTTTATTTCATCCAATCTCTTTCTCTCTTCCATTTCTTCTCTTTTTTTTAGCTCTGGATCAG
>JAMOPX010000167.1 GCA_027064285.1 Desulfobacterales bacterium
TTGTGGTATATGCTTTTACAACACCTACAATGTGGTGTAAATGGGATGGCCCAATTCCTGTGCCACTGCTTGCATTGCCTGCAACTGTGTTGGAGGATGTTACAAAAGGATATGTACCATGATCTATGTCTAAATGAGTTCCTTGAGCTCCTTCAAAAAGGATATTCTTACCTTGCTGAATAGCCTTTTCCAATTCAATAGAGACATCCCTAACGTAGGGTAAAATCTTTTCTGCCATCTGGATATATTCGTTGAATATAAGCTTAGAATCTACAGGCTCAGCATTTAAAAACTGAGTCAGATAAAAGTTCTTTTCTCTTACATTCTCTTCTATCTTCTGTCTTAACTCTTCTGGATCTTTAAGATCTATTACCCTTATTCCTCTTCTTGCTATCTTATCTTCGTAGCACGGGCCAATCCCCCTTCCGGTTGTGCCCAGCTTTCCTTTTCCTTTAGCTTTTTCTCGTGCAAGGTCAATAGCCTTGTGATAGGGCATTATAAGACTGGCCCTTTCGCTTATTATGAGCCTGTCTGGATTTACATCCACAAATTCTCTTTTTAGATTTTCTATCTCTTCCAGCAAAACCTTTGGATCTATTACAGTGCCATTTCCTATCATGCAAATCTTATCTTTATACAATATCCCCGAAGGTATGAGATGAAGTATGAGCTTTTTTTCATTCACATATAATGTGTGTCCTGCATTATTTCCTCCCTGAAACCTCACCACAATGTCTGACTTTTCAGTCAAAAAGTCCACAATCTTTCCTTTACCTTCATCTCCCCACTGTGTTCCTACGATTACTATATTTGGCATTTATTTTTCTCCTTGAAGTTTCTTCTTTATCTTTTCCCAGGTGTCTTTTAATGTAACAATCCTGTTAAAAACAGGTTTTTCTTCTTTTGTATCCTTTGTGTCAACACAAAAATAGCCGATCCTTTCAAACTGAAATCTATCCCCGGGTTTTGCATTCTTAAGACTCGGTTCTAAATAGCACCTTTTTAAAACCACCAAGGATTCAGGATTGACATAATCCAAAAAGCTCTTTCCTTCTTCTACATCAGCAGGATCCTCTTTTATAAAAAGCCTGTCATAAAGCCTTACTTCTGCTTCTATGCAGTGCCTTGCAGATACCCAGTGTAAGGTTGCCTTTACCTTTCTGCCATCTGGAGCCCATCCGCCTTTTGTTTCTGGATCATAAGTGCATATAAGCTCTTTTATGTTTCCATCCTGATCCTTTATCACATCAACACACTTTATGTAATAAGCATATCTCAATCTTACCTCCCTGCCAGGAGCTAAGCGGTAAAATTTCTTGGGCGGATTTTCCATAAAATCATCCTGCTCTATGTATATCTCTCTGGAGAATGGCACTTTTCTGGTCCCCATTGAAGGATCTTCTGGATTGTTTATTGCTTCTAATTCCTCTTCTTTATCTTCTGGATAGTTTTCTATGATCACTTTTAATGGTCTTAATACCGCCATCACTCTGGGAGCCCTTTTGTTTAAGTCATCTCTTATGCAATGTTCCAGAAGTGCTATATCCACTATGCTATTTCTCTTTGCAACCCCTATTCTTTCACAAAAATCCCTTATTGACTCAGGGGTATATCCTCTTCTTCTTATACCTGCAATGGTGGGCATACGCGGATCATCCCATCCATCCACAATCCCTCTTTTTACCAGCTCAGAAAGCATCCTCTTGCTCATGACAGTATAACTCAGATTAAGCCTTGCAAATTCTATCTGTTTTGGATGGTGAACACCAAGTTGATCTAAAAACCAATCATATAGAGGTCTATGATCTTCAAACTCTAAGGTGCATAGAG
>JAMOPX010000168.1 GCA_027064285.1 Desulfobacterales bacterium
CACCTTTGATCTCTGTGCCTGGAATATAAACCTTATTCATCTGTTTTATAAAAGGAAAAATTTCTTTACCAGAAGGAGGATTGTTTTCGCAGTTTACATTATATATGACACAACTGGATTTTATTTTATGAAAAGAAACATTACTTTCCTGAAGAAAATTTCTTAGATTAAAGATCTTTTTTATCTTCCATATCTCATCATTTATCTTTTTTGCAACTTTTTTATTTTTCCTTTTTAAATCCTCCAGCTCATCTATTTTAGCCATGTTTTTGTTAATCCAATCTGCAAATTCTACACTTAAGCTGGGTCCAATAGCTTTAAAAAATTTCTCCATATCAACTACAAAAAGCCTGTTTTTTTGTAAATCCAGATAAGACGAAAGCGAATCATAACTTTCTCCTGATCCTATATGTAAGGGTGAAAGAACATTAACTTTCATTCCCTTTTCTCCTTGATATACACAGGATAAGCATATCCATATTGATATATTGTCCTGCCATTGAGTTTTTTTACTGGAATAAGCCCGCCATAAAAATCTTTTTTCTCTTTGGGTCTAATAACAGAACCAGCAGAAAAATACATCACTTGCGCCTTCCATATATCCTCTCCAGCAAATTCAAATCTGGATTCTACTTTTGAACGCACAGTCTCTATTTCATACCATGAATTATCCACATCTATCTCATCAATGCCAATGTATCTGGATAATGTAACAAATGTGTTTGTATCTGTTTTTGAAATATCTTCAAACAAAGATGTCTCCTCAATTTCAACTTTAAACCAATTTTTTCCTGTGCGGGCATTTGGTCCTATACCACTGTCCTGAAGATAAAGAAAGGCAGGTTTTAGATATTCTTCCAAGTTATTTGTTTTTAATAAAAAGTAAAGTCCCCAGCTCTCTCTAAAGCTCAGTTCATTTTGGAAAAATACTTCTCCACTTCCTGATGTAGAAAAACTAAGCCTATCAAGTTTATTCTTCTGAACAATACCTGATTCAATAAACTTAGGTTTTGTAATCAAACCATCTAAAAAATCACAAAACAAATCCTTCTCTGACCCACCTTTTTGTATCTTTTTAAAGGCATATAGAGGAATCCACCTTAGCTTTTTAAACCGCTTGTATTGCTCAAGAATATCCATAAGATAAAGCTTATCAGCTTTGGAATATGGTTTTATTTTACATCTTGATTTATTTTTTAGCTTTTCTAAGGCCTTTACAGATAAAGGACACATATATGGCTTTGGCAAATAATAGTGTTTTCTATTGCCCACTTGCTTCCATGGAAAAGCAGAAGATATAAGAAATGGAGGAGAATCATTGAACTCTTCTAATATCTGCGTAAGCTTTTTTTCTCCAAAAAGTGTAAGTATAGCCCAGCATATAGCACCAAAAATGGTATCTGAGTGAGGGATAATCTCAAAATTTGCCTTAGGAATAAGACGGATTATGTATTCTTTCATTTTATACTCCGTCAAATATTTTATCAAAATTATCTAAAATATCTTTTGGTGTATTATATTCATTTTGTTTTGGCTTTTTTAATTTTCTTTCTCCTCCTACATATTCACTTTTGTCTTTATCTATGATCTTTATATTTTCAAACTTTACCTTTCCTGATCCTCTTGTTCCGCTACCTCCAAGATATGAGTGTTCAAGTAAAAGCATACCTTCAAATAAGAGTTTTAAATGTTTTATATCTTCCTCACTATACACATCATATATAAACTCTGCTTTAAAGACAGAACCAGCAGGCACTCTTTCCATACTTCTTGGATTAGCTTCTGAAGTAAGACGATCAATAGCATTTTAAGTTTTTACTTCAGTA
>JAMOPX010000169.1 GCA_027064285.1 Desulfobacterales bacterium
GCATTGGAGATAAAGCCAGATATTGTCACTTTTGTCCCTGAAAGAAGAGAAGAACTTACTACAGAAGGGGGGCTTAATGTTCTGGCACAGAAGGAATACTATAAAGATGTGGTAAAAAGGATGCATAATGCAGGCATAAAAGTAAGCTTCTTTGTAGATCCAGATCCTGAACAAATTAAAGCAGCAGAGGAATGTGGGGTGGAAATAGTAGAGATTCACACAGGTCATTACTCAGAAGCAAAAACAGAAGAAGAGGCAGAAGAAAGATTTGCCCAGATAAAAAAAGCAGTAGAACTTGCTCAATCCTTAGAGCTAAAAATAAGCGCTGGACATGGACTTAATTATGTAAATATAAAAAGATTTAAAGAGCTTTCCCAAATAGAGGAATACAGCATTGGACACAGTATTGTGGCAAGGGCTATATATGTAGGGTTTGAGATGGCTGTAAGAGAAATGGTAGAGCTGGTAAGGGATTTTTAAGTGATATATGGGATTGGAATAGATATTATAAGAATTAGCAGGATAAAAAAAGCCATAGAAAGATGGGAAGATAGATTTTTGAAAAAGGTATTCACAGAAGAAGAAATAAATTTCTGTAAAAATAGGCCTAAGCCTATCAATGCATTTGCATTAAGATTTGCTGCCAAAGAGGCCTTTTCAAAGGCCATAGGACTTGGGATGAGAAAAGGAATAAGATGGAAGGATATTGAGGTATTTCATTATCCAACAGGTAAGCCAGCACTTAGACTCTATGGTAAGTCCTTACAGCTATGTAAAGAAAATCAAATAGATAGAATTCATATAAGTCTTTCTGATGAAGGAGACTATGGAATCGCATTCGTGGTCCTTGAAAGGGAAGAAAATAGAACTTATAAGTAATTCTGAAGCCCAGACTATTCAGTTTGGAGAAAGACTTGGAAGACTCCTAAAGAAGGGGAATGTAATTGCCCTTTCGGGTGAGCTGGGAAGTGGAAAGACATATTTTACAAAGGGGATTGCTAAAGGGCTTGGCATACCTCCTGATTCAGTCACAAGCCCATCTTTTACATTGGTAAATGAGTACGAAGGAAGATACAAGCTCTTTCATATAGATGCATATAGATTAGAAAAGGAAGACTTTCTTTCAGCAGGGCTGGACGAATATCTTTATAAAGATGGAATCACGGTAATGGAGTGGGCTGACCGCTGGCCAGAGATTCTTCCAGAAGATACGATATGGGTAAAATTTGAGATATTAGATGAAAATAAAAGAAAAATTACTATAAGGGGGATTTCAAATGATAATTACCGAGAAACACTTTGAGCTCATCCAAACCATAAAGGAAAAATGGGGTGAAGGAACTGTACTCGATAAGGTGATAGACGAACTTACAGATGAAGACTTAGAATATCTTTTTCATTTAGAATTAGCAGGTATTGTTTCTGAAGAAGACGGAACATTTGAACTTACTCAGAGTGGACACCTTATATGGGAAGCAATAAATGAATGTCTTTCCAATGTCAAAGCTCAGGGAAAAGAATATGAATGGAAAGAGAATTCAAAAATAATAAGCTCTGAAATAATATCTATGCTTCAGATCGCAAAACTTGCTCAGGGCAGTGTTGAGGAGAATGCAGATATAAATGAAGAACTCACAAAAAGAGGAATGGCAAAGGATGGAAGGCTTCTTCCTGTGGCAGATTCGATACTGGAAGCATATAAAAATGCAGAACCAATATTGTTCATTTCTCCTTCGCTTGCTGAAAAGATAAAAAAGATCCCACCTGGACCTGGTAAAAAATCCTTTTTAGAACTGGAAAAAGAGGATATTTTTCAGCTTGAAGCAATGAGGCTTCTTACTTTTTCTGTTCCTTTTGGAAACAGCTACTCTTTGACAGGAATAGGACAACAGATAAGAGCAGGTCTTAAAAAAGGGCTTGGCTTCTCTTTTCCACTTACTGATGAAATATTCTCTTATTTGCTACGTCTCGAATCATTGAGTGAAGCTGAAAAAGAGAAACTTATGCAAATAGGAGCGATTGACGCTCAAAAAGAACTGCTTCCAGCAGGAAAACACCTTTTAATGGCAGCAAAACTCATGTTTGAAGGGCCTATAACACTTAATCCATCTGTGGAAATAGAAGAAGAGGATTTCTTATGTCTTAGGATCATAGATGAGCTTTGGAAAAAGAATGAAAAAGACCCGGATATATATCCTTCTTATAAACAGATAAAAGAAGAAATAGAAAGGGAATATCAAAGAGAAACAGATCATCTCTTAAGTCTACATGTGCTGGAAAGCTATGCTCTTGTAAAATCAGAAAGGGGAATAAATAAAGAGCTTGTATTTGAACTTACAGAAATAGGAAAAGAAATATTAGAAGATAGAAAAAAATATAACTTCTCATCTGTTAGTTCCAAAGCTATTATGGCAATATCTACTACCAGGATGGAAAACATCTCTCCAGCAGATGATTGGGTAGAAATAGGAGAAAAGGAAAGACTCATTGGAAATGGATATCCAACCTATTCTGGCCGTATTTTTACATATCTTGCCAGCAATATAGACAGACTTCCTATGGTAGACACAATGCAGAGAAAGGTATTAGACACAATGTCCTTTAGAAAAGGAGAATTTGAAAGTGCTATCTTGAAAAGACTTTCCGATGAAGACGAATCAGAAGTCAAAAAGGCTCTTGGCAGATTGGTAGCAAATGGTTTGATTGACCTTTTGCCTGGTGGACTTTACAAGATAACAGAACCAGGAGAAAGATTTAAAAGAGCTCTTTCTGTAGTGCCTCCTGGTATTGTATATCATGTTACACCTCATATCCTCAGGCTCTTACTATCTATTCAAAATAACACAAAAAATGGACGTATAGACTGGAAAGAGGTAGAAAGAGAGTCTTTATTTGATGCAGAGGTTCTTAAAGATACGATTCAGCAGTTGAGAACTCTTATGTATATAAAAGGGGATAAATTAACTACTGCAGGGAAGCTTCTTATAGAAGGCGTAAATCTGCTTAAAAACATAAAGGTGCTATGGGAAGAGATAGAAATATAAGAAAGACTTATTCTTATGTCTGGATATCTTCCATATGAGATAACAAAAGCTGAACTTAAAGCTACAGAAGAGAGACTAAGGACAGAGATACACAGGTGGCGAGCAGATACCATAAAGTGGATGTTTATATTTTGGCTTGGGCAGATAGCTACTTTTGCCGGAATACTGATTGGTGTGTTAAAACTAATGCTGAAATAAATCAACATAGATGGCTGGAGTAAAAGATTTGATCAGCATAGGTGTTGATACAGGAGGAACATTTACTGACATTGTGCTTAAAGAGGAAAAGGGGTGGAAGATATACAAACTTCTTTCCACCCCTCATGACCCCTCAGAGGCTGTATTAAAAGGCATAAAAGAGTGTGCTGTAGAGGATAAAAAAAAGCAGATAATTCATGGCTCTACAGTAGCAACAAATACTCTTTTGGAAAGAAGCGGGGCAATAACAGCTATAATAACAAATAAAGGTTTTGAAGATATTATAGAGATAGGCCGGCAGGACAGAAAGGAGCTGTATAACCTTACTTATAGAAGACCTGCCTGCCTTGTTCATAAAGATAACAGATTTGGAATTAAAGGAAGACTCCTTTATACAGGCCAAGAATATGAACCCTTGGATCATGATGAAATAAAGTCAGTTATAGAAAAGATAAAAAGCTCAGGGATTGAATCTGTCGCAGTTTGTCTGCTTTTTTCTTATGCAAATCCTGCTCATGAAATAGCTATAGGAGAGCTTCTGAAGAAAAATGGGCTCTATTTTTCTTTATCCCACAAAATAGTTGGGGAATTCAGAGAGTATGAAAGATTTTCCACTACAGTTGTAAACTCCTATGTAGGTCCAAAGATGAGTAATTATATAAACCGCTTAAAAAATGGAATTGGTAAAGAAGATATCCTGAGAATAATGCAATCAAATGGCGGAAGTATCTCTGCTGATCTTGCATCAGAAGAACCTGTAAGAACAATACTTTCCGGACCTGCAGGAGGCGTTGTGGGAGCATATGAAATAGCTAAAATAGCAGGCTATGAAAAGCTTATATCTTTTGATATGGGAGGAACTTCAACTGATGTATCCCTTATAGATGGAGGTATAAGCATTACTACGGAGTCAGAAATTGCAACCCTTCCTATAAAAGTGCCAATGATAGACATACATACTGTAGGCGCTGGAGGAGGTTCAATAGTAAGATTGGATTCAGGAGGATCTTTAAGGGTCGGACCTCAAAGCGCAGGAGCAGATCCAGGTCCTATATGTTATGGAAAAGGGAATCAAATCACTGTGACCGATGCAAATCTCTACTTAGGAAGATTGATTCCAGATTATTTTTTGGGTGGTGAAATGAAACTTTATCCTGAAAGATTGAGCAAACCATTTTATGAGCTATCAAAAAAGGCAGGGCTAAGTCCGGAAGAGCTTGCAGAAGGGATCATTTCTGTAGCAAATTCTAATATGGAAAAGGCCATAAGAAAGATCTCTGTGGAAAGAGGATATGATCCAAGAGAGTTTAGTCTTTTTTGTTTTGGTGGTGCAGGAGCAATGCATGCAGCTTATCTTGCAAAGTTATTAAACATTCCTCGTGTAATTGTACCTGAAAATCCTGGTCTTTTATCTGCAATAGGTATGCTTATGGCAGATGTTATAAAAGACTATTCTATAACTATAATGAAGAGTCAAGACCAAATAGATTTGTCCATTATAAAAGAAAACTTCTCTTTCCTTGAAAAAGAGGGAACTGACGAACTTAAAAAACAGGGTATCAGAGAGGACCAGATAAGTGTAGAAAGATATTTAGATATGAGATATGAAGGGCAGTCTTATGAAATAATTGTTCCGTTTAAAGATGATTTTATAGGAATGTTTCACAAGTTACATGAAAAATTATACGGATATAAAAAAGCTTATGCACAGGTACAAATAGTGAATCTGAGGGTCAGGATAAAGGGAAATACGAAAAAACCAAACATAAAAAGATATGATCTTTGGGAAGAAAAAGTCTCTGACAAAGCATTTGTTGCAGAAAAAGAGGCAATATTTGATGGGGAAAGATTTACAGTTCCTATACTAAACAGAGATGAACTTATTCCTGGAAACAGGATTAAAGGACCAGCTATAGTTGTAGAATATTCCTCTACAACTGTTATTCCTCCATTTGCACAAGCTATGATAGATCCTTATAAAAACATAGTTATTACTTTGAGCTAAAAATATTGTTGCATAAAAGCAGATTATCAATTAAATAATAATGCGTTTAAAAATGAGGTATAAGAAAATGTCGTTACTAATAAAACTAATAAAAGGAAAAGAGGAAAAAGAAAAAGAGTTTAATACTCCTTTATCTGCTAAGGATACTCTAAGGGAATTAGGGATCAAGGATAAGGATATAAAAAAGGTAGTGGCAGTAAAAGTAAATGGTATTCCAAGAGATCTTTCTTTTCAAATAGAGGAAAACTCAGAAATAGAACCTATATATATTGATTCTGAGGAAGGGCTTGAGATACTCAGGCATAGCACTGCTCATGTAATGGCTCAGGCAGTAAAGAGACTTTTTCCAGAAGCAAAAGTGGCCATAGGCCCAGCGATAAAAGATGGTTTCTACTATGATTTTGACTATGAAAGGCCTTTTAGAGAAGAAGACCTTCCAAAGATAGAAGAAGAAATGCACAAAATTATTCAAGAAGATTATCCATTTATAAGAAAAGAGATTTCTCGAGAAGAAGCAATAAGGTTTTTTGAATCCAAAGGAGAAATATATAAGGTAGAGCTTTTGAAAGAGATATCTGATGAAAAGGTTTCTCTATATACTCAAGGGGAATTTACAGATCTGTGTCGTGGTCCTCATATTCCATCAACAGGCATGATAAAGGCATTTGCACTTACACATACTGCTGGTGCCTATTGGAGAGGAGATGAAAGAAACCCGATGCTGAGCCGCATATATGGGACTGCCTTTCCTGATAAAAAATCCCTTCAGGAGCACCTCAAAAGAATTGAAGAAGCAAAGAAAAGGAACCATGTTATACTTGGCCAGAAGTTAGAGCTGTTTAGTGTACATGAGGAAATAGGAGCAGGCCTTATTGTATGGCATCCAAACGGTGCAATGCTGAGATATATCTTGGAAAGCTTTGAAATAGAAGAGCACCTGAAAAGGGGATATGAACTTGTAAAAGGCCCTGAACTGCTTAAAACAGAGCTCTGGAAAAGATCAGGACATTTCGACAACTACAGAGAAAACATGTATTTTACTGTTATTGATGAACAATCTTATGGTATAAAACCTATGAACTGTCTTGCCCACATGTTTATTTATGCATCCAAGATAAGAAGCTACAGAGATCTTCCTCAAAGATACTTTGAACTGGGCACAGTGCATAGACATGAGAAATCAGGGGTCTTGCACGGGCTTTTAAGAGTAAGAGAATTCACCCAAGATGATGCCCATATAATATGTACTCCTGAACAGTTAGAAGGAGAGATAAAAGGGGTTTTAAACTTTGTAAAAGATGTAATGGCAATATTTGGTTTTGAATATGAGTTAGAACTTAGCACCAGACCAGAAAAATCCATAGGATCTGATGAAGACTGGGAAAGGGCAACAAATGCACTTGTCTCAGCAATGGAGGAATTAGGGCTTTCCTATGACATAAATGAAGGAGAAGGAGCATTTTATGGCCCAAAGATAGATGTAAAATTAGAAGATGCCTTAGGAAGAAAGTGGCAGTGTGCTACTGTTCAGTGTGATTTTACACTTCCAGAAAGGTTTGATCTCTACTACATTGGAAAAGATGGAGAAAAACACAGACCAGCTATGATTCACAGAGTCATACTGGGTGCAATAGAAAGGTTTATAGGAATCCTTATAGAACACTACAATGGTGCTTTTCCTGTATGGCTCTCTCCAGTGCAAGCTGTTGTAATGAGTATTACAGATAGACATATTCCATATGGCCAACAGGTTTTAGAAGCATTAAGACAAAATAAAATAAGAGCAAAAGGAGACTTTAGAAACGAAAAGCTCGGATATAAGGTAAGAGAAGCTCAAACAAAAAAGATTCCATATATGCTCATTATCGGAGATAAGGAAGTGGAAGAAAACAAGGTGACTGTGAGACTGAGAGGTGGCGAAAATATTCCGCTTATGTCAGTTTTTGATATAATAGAACGTATAAAAAAAGAAACAAAAGAAAGGAGGTAGGTAGCTATACAAAAAAATAGCGAACCCCGGGTCAATGAAAGAATAAGGGCACAGAAAGTGCGCCTTATTGCAGAGGATGGAAAACAGCTGGGAATAGTCTCATTAAGGCAGGCTCTGGAGATGGCGAAAGAAGAAGGGCTTGACCTTGTAGAGGTTGCTCCTAATGCAAATCCACCAGTGTGCAGGATCATGGACTATGGAAGATTTAAGTATCAAACCACAAAAAAACTACAGGAGGCAAAAAAGAAACATCATCAGCCCCAGCTGAAAGAGGTGAAACTGAGGCCAAATACTGATGAACATGATTTAAATGTTAAGGTGAAAAATATCAAAAAATTCTTAGAAAAAAAGGATAGAGTAAAAGTTACAATCTTTTTCAAAGGAAGAGAAATAGTTCACTTTGACAGAGGCTTAGAGATGCTAAAAAGAATAGCAGCAGAGGTAGCAGAACTGGGTCAGGTAGAAAAGCATCCTTCAAGAGAAGCAAATAACAGATTGGTCATGATAATAACACCTAAATAAAGGAGGAGTTATGCCAAAGTTAAAGACAAAGAGATCAGCTGCCAAAAGATTTCGGATTACAGGATCAGGAAAGATAAGAAGATACAAAGCCTACAAAAGCCATCTTCTCACAAAGAAGAGCAGAAAAAGGAAGAGAAGGCTTAGAAGAGCAGGCATATTAGACAAAACAAATATAAAAGAAGTAAAAAGGCTTATACCTTATGCATCATAAATGGAGGTTTAAAGTATGAGAGTAAAAAGAGGATTTAAGGCAAGAAGGCGAAGAAAAAAGATAATGAAGCTTGCAAAAGGATACAGAGGTGGTCTTAGCAGACAGTTTAAGACCGCTAGTGTAGCTGTAAAAAGGGCATTAGCATATGCTTATAGAGATAGAAAGGTAAAAAAAAGAGAATTCAGAAGGCTCTGGATAATTCGCATAAATGCAGCAGTAAGGCAGTTTGGACTTACATATAGTAAGTTTATGGGCTTGCTTAAAAAATCAGGGATTGAAATAAACAGAAAGATGCTTGCTGATATGGCAGTAAATGATCCTGAAGGATTTTCTCAGTTAGTAAATACAGTGGCCAAGTAGTTACCATGAAAAAAGACCTGATAGCTCTAAAAACAAGAGCACTTGAAGATCTGAAAAAGATCAATGATATCTCAGGCCTTGAAGAGTTTAGAATCAAGTATTTGGGCAAAAAAGGGCTTTTGAGCGCATTTATGAAAAACATAGGCAAGCTTCCACCTGAACAAAGACCTGAGATAGGAAAGATAGCTAATGAAATAAGAGAAAAGATAACTACAGAATATGAAGGGCTAAAGAAAAGACTACAGCAAAAAGAAAAAAGAGAAAGATTTATAGATGTTACACTTCCAGGAAGAAGGCATGAAAGAGGTCATATTCATCCCATAACCACTGTAATAAATGAGGTGTGCGAGATATTTTCTAAGATGGGATTCAGGATTGTTACAGGTCCTGAGATAGAGCTGGATTACTATAACTTTGAAGCATTAAACATACCAAAAGATCATCCTGCAAGAGATATGCAGGATACATTTTATATTACTGAAAACCTGCTTTTGAGAACCCATACATCTCCTATTCAGGTAAGAGTGATGGAGGTTCAAAAACCTCCGGTTGCAATAATATGTCCTGGTAAGGTTTATAGAAGAGATTCTGATGTGAGCCACACCCCTATGTTTCATCAGGTTGAAGGTCTTCTTGTAGATAAATCTGTAACATTCGGAGATCTGAAAGGTGTGCTCACTCTCTTTGTACATAAGATGTTTGGAAAGGAGACCAAGGTAAGGTTTAGGCCAAGCTTTTTTCCATTTACAGAGCCAAGCGCAGAAGTGGATATTCAATGTGTGATATGTAAAGGCAAGGGATGCAGGACCTGTGGATTTACAGGATGGCTTGAGATCTTGGGCTCAGGCATGGTGGACCCTGAAGTGTATAAGTTTGTAGGATATGACCAAGAAGAATATACAGGCTTTGCATTTGGCATGGGAATAGAAAGAATTGCCATGCTCAAATATGGCATAGAAGATATTCAGCTATTTTACAAAAACGAAATGAGATTTTTGGGTCAATTCTTATGAAGATCGTCTTTAGTTGGCTAAAGGAATTTGTTGATATAGATATAGAGCCAGAGAAAGTGGCAGAATTGCTTACATTGAAAGGGCTTGAAGTAGGAGAATGTTATC
>JAMOPX010000170.1 GCA_027064285.1 Desulfobacterales bacterium
ATAATGGCGTTGCAAGAAACTTTCAGATCCGTTATCAGGCCACCTGATAACGGATCTTTTTTTAGGGGGAATGTCTATGCAAAGGCAGGTTATCATATATGACACAACCCTTAGGGATGGGACCCAAGGAGAATATATAAGTCTGTCTGCAGAGGATAAACTCAGGATTGCGAGGAAGCTTGACGAATTCGGTATTCACTACATAGAAGGTGGATGGCCGGGTTCCAATCCAAAAGATGCCCGTTTTTTTGAAATGGCAAAGCTTGCTACCTTTCAAAATGCTCAATTAACTGCTTTTGGAAGTACAAGAAAAGCAAATATTAAAGTGGAAGAAGATGAAAATATAAAAGCATTGCTAAACGCAGGTGTTAATACAGTTACTATTTTTGGAAAAAGTTGGGACTTACATGTAACAGAGATTCTGGCAACCACTTTGGAAGAGAATCTTAGCATGATTTATGACTCTGTAGCTTATTTAAAAGAAAAGGGAAAAGAGGTTATATACGACGCAGAGCACTTTTTTGATGGATATAAAAACAACAGAGAATATACTATAAAAACCATAAAAACAGCTATGGAAGCTGGTGCTGACTATATAGTTTTTTGCGATACAAATGGGGGTACTATGCCTCATGAAATAGAAGAGATACTAAAAGAGGTGCTTTCCATGGTTAATGTCCGCACTGGAATACATGCTCATAACGACAGTGGACTTGCTGTAGCAAATTCTATTACTGCTGTAAGATGCGGGGTAGATATGGTTCAGGGCACAATAAACGGCTATGGAGAAAGGTGTGGTAATGCTGATCTTATTCCTATAATAGCGAATCTGCAGTTGAAGATGGGATATAAGTGCATTCCTCCTGAAAAATTAAAACATCTTACAGAGCTATCCCGTTTTGTAAGTGAAATAGCTAACATGCCACCTCTTCCTCAAAGACCATTTGTGGGAAAGAGTGCTTTTGCCCATAAAGCAGGGGTCCATGTAAGCGCTATAATAAAGAATCCATTTGCCTATGAACATATTGATCCTTCTCTTGTGGGTAATAGAAGAAGGGTGCTTGTATCTGATCTTTCTGGAAAGAGTAACATAGAATATAAGGCAAAAGAGCTTGGTGTGGAGCTTTCAGATAAAGAGTACAGCAGAAGAATAGTTGAGGAGATAAAGAGATTAGAGGATAAAGGCTATTACTTTGAGGCAGCAGAAGGATCTCTGTTTGTTTTAATAAAGAGATTTACAGAAGATTTTGAAGAGCCATTTAAATTACAAGCATTAAGAGTAGGTATTGAAAAGAACGGCTCTGAAGCAAGTTCATGTCATGCGACCATAAAGATTACTGTGGGAAATGAAGAAGAGATTACTGCAGCAGAAGGAGATGGCCCTGTAAATGCCCTTGATAATGCCCTTAGAAAGGCCCTTTCCAGATTTTTCCCAAATATAAATGAGATGAAACTCGTGGATTTTAAGGTAAGAGTAATAGATGGAACAGAAGGGACAGCAGCTAAGGTAAGGGTGCAGATAGAGTCAAGAGATGAAAATGAGATATGGACAACCATAGGTGTTTCTGAAAATATTATAGAAGCAAGCTGGCAGGCCTTGGTGGATAGCATATTGTATAAGTTAATAAAAGACAAAGAAAAAGAGCTAAAGTATAAAGAGGAGATGCAGCATGTCAGAGAAGGTAATAATATTTGATACAACCCTGAGGGATGGAGAACAATCTCCTGGCGCAAGCATGAATGAAGCGGAAAAG
>JAMOPX010000171.1 GCA_027064285.1 Desulfobacterales bacterium
CAGTTTATTACGGGAATTTCCAATATAAGGGATGTAATCCCGTTTCCAAGAACTCCGAACAGTCTTGGTTTTTTAAACAGGAGGGTATATGGTTCTGATATCTAAATAAATAAGAAAGGGGGTGGGAACATGAAGTCCTTAGGTAAGCATGTAATCTTAGAGGTTCACGGGGCAAACAAAAATTTTTTAAATGACCTGGAAAAAATAGAGAAAATAATGACCAAGGCTGTTCAGCTATGTGGAGCAACCATTATAAAACCCTTTTTTCATCAATTTTCTCCCCATGGTATTAGTGGCGTAATAGTTATTGCTGAGTCCCATTTTTCTATACATACTTGGCCTGAATATGGATATGCGGCATTGGATCTGTTTACCTGTGGAGATCAGATCAAACCTGAAGATGCAGTGAATTATCTTAAGAAAGAGCTCAATGCCGAGCATATTCATATGATGGAGATAAAGCGGGGCACACTGGACATTCCTCCTGAAGAGCTGAAACATAAGCAATAAATCCAAAAAAGGAGGTGAAACATGGCAGATATAAGAGAGCAGTATGAAAAAGAGAATGCCTGGGGACTGCTGAGCAGTATTGATATATATGATTGCAATCCTGATAAGATAAAGAGCAAAGAGGCTATTATTGAATATGTGTCCCGTTTATGTCAGCTTATAGATATGAAACAATATGGAGAACCTATTGTGGTTCATTTTGGAAAAGGACAAACAGAAGGTTTCAGTCTTGTACAGCTTATAGAAACTTCGCTTATAAGTGGTCATTTTGCCAATGAGAGTAATAGAGCTTTTATAGATATATTTAGTTGCAAACCCTATGATCCTGAAAAGGCAGCGGAGTTTAGCAAAGACTTTTTTGATGGCAGTAACTACAGACTCAATGTTCTTATACGTAAATAAAAGGGGGAGGAAGATGGTAGAAGAATTTACAGAAGATGAGCTCAGGTTAACCACAATGGATCTTTGGTTTGAAGAAAAATTAGAACCTCCAGTAGGGACTACTTTTAGGGTCTTGGTGAATAAGACCATAGAGAGATTTCGTTCAGAATACCAAGAGATAGCTGTTTTAGAAACAGAGAAGCTGGGCAAAATGCTTATTTTGGATGGAGTGATAATGCTTTCTGAGTTCGATGAATTTGCTTATCATGAGATGATTGTGCATGTTCCTCTGCTTACCCATCCAAATCCAAAGAAGGTGTTGGTTATAGGTGGAGGAGATGGGGGTTCTATAAGAGAGATTGTAAAACACAAGACAATAGAAGAAGTTCATCTGTGTGAGATAGATCCTGCAGTAGTAGAGGTTTCCAAAAAGCACTTGCCTACTTTATCTTCTGGTTTCTATGATCCAAGAGTAAAGGTATTTTATGAGGATGGTGCACAGTTTGTGAAGAATAAAAAAAATGAGTATGATATAATAATTGTAGATTCTACAGATCCTGTTGGAGCAGCAGTGGTTTTATTTGAGGAGCCTTTTTATAGAGATATGTACAATGCTCTCAAATTTGATGGTATAGTGGTGAGTCAGTGTGAATCTATTTATTATCATCAAATCTTGATCAAGAGAATGCTTGAATTTATTTCCAATATATTTGAACTTACAGGATACTATTATTCCTTAGTGCCCACTTATCCCAGTGGAACCATAGGTTTTGCTTTTTGTTCTAAAAAATATCATCCTTTAAAAGACTTGGATGAATCCCGCATTTCAGAGCTTGGAAAGCTGAGATATTATAATCCTCAGATCCACAAGGCATCTTTCTGCTTGCCGGCTTTTATAAAGGAGATGCTTCCAGCTCATCTCTTACATATCAATAATGATCTCGAGATATAAACAAAGCCGGGCCAAAACCATATATAGCCCGGCTTTGTACTATACCCAGTTAATAGGTTTTGCATCAAAAACATTGGTCTTAGGATGTAATATCTCTTCTCTTAATCTTAGCCATGTGTAAGCAGGCTTAAGGCGTCTCAGTTTACCATCCTTTGGAGGCATGGCGTGAACAGTATGTTCATATAAGGCTTCAGCAATGGCAATGTAAAAATCCTCTGCAGAATAAAGATATTGGCTTTTGAACTTTTCAGCTCCTATATTCTCTTTTTGGGATATTTCTTCTATTTGTTCTTCAAACATCTGAACCAAATAAAACTTAGAAACACCTCTTTCTGAATACTTGTACATGGATCTGGACTCTGAACTGGACACATATATTGTAGATATAAAATCAAGCCTTCTCAGAAGCTGAGCAGCAATAAGACCTGCGGTTCTTCTACCTCCTACACTATGATGACATCCATAATATTCAAACAGCTTGTTTTGCAATATCCTGGCTTCCTTATCCCCATTCTCGTATAAGTTGTGTTGAATATATCGCAGATATTTTGCAAGGTCTTCTGCTGCATCTGCTATGGGCCAATCAATCTTCACATGAAAATGAGTAAGACAGTACCTCGTCTTTTTTTTTACTGTAGGATCTTGCTGAATAAGCAAGGCATAATCTACATTTAAAAGCTTTTCAATAAAATCAAAAAAATGAGGATTGTCAAAATATCTTATGTTTAGATGAAATTTCTTATGTAAAGTAAAATTAGCAAGATATTCTAAGTTTTTTTTATTTACACTGTTGTCAGGAAAAAAGCGTATATAGTTTTTCATCTCAGGTGGTATGGTGCCTTCGCAGAATATCACAAGAAATGTGTTAAAGAGTTCTGACTCCTTGCCCATCTTTCTTGTTCTGGGCTTGAGCTCTGTCTTGGTCAAGAATTCATATGGCATATTGTTTTTTTGGTAATTATAAAAAGAATCCACTAAGGCGATTTTCATAAGGTGTCTTTCTAAGTTGTCTCTGAGTAGTTCATATAAAGATCTTCTTACCTTCTCATAGTAGCTCAGTTTTTCTCTAAATCTCCACATGCTTTATTCCTTCCATCCATGTATTCCAATGAGATTTACAAAACGGCAACCTCCCAAATTCTCTCTTATAAGTTCATTTTTTGACTTTGTAACTTTTATTAACTCCTGAGAAAAACGATCTCCTACTGGTATGACTAACCTACCTTTATCTGCCAATTGATCGACTAAGGTCTGAGGAATCTTGGGTGCACCAGCAGTAACTATTATTGCATCATAAGGCTTATTTTCAGGCCATCCGAGTGTGCCATCACCTGCCTTAAAGAATATATTTTTATAACCAAGATCTTTCAATACTTCTTTTGCTTTATTTAGCAAAGATATAATCCTTTCTATGGTGTAAACTTCCTTGGATAGCTCTGCCAATATGGCTGTTTGATATCCACTTCCTGTGCCAATCTCCAATGTCTTTTCATCCCCTTTTAATTCCAGTGCCTCTGTCATAAGCGCAACAATATATGGTTGAGATATGGTCTGACCTTGCCCTATTGGCAGGGGATAGTCATTGTATGCTTCATCTATAAGATCTGGCGGTACAAAAAGATGCCTTGGTACCTTTCGCATGGCATCCAATACTCTTTTATCATGGATTCCCCTTGTTATTAGCTGTTCTCTTACCATTTTCTCTCTTTTTTCAGCAAAAATATCCACTTTTTTCCCTTCTTCCATTTAAATCTCCAATTTTTTAGTTAATAACTGACCTTACGCAAAAGTTTCTGTCTTATCTGTGGGGGAAACCGCAGCCCGTCACTCAAGTCTCTCCAAAACAGGCATAGTCCTTTACCAGACATCCAAGCCCATTGGTAAGCATGTTTGATTAACAGTTGACAGACGAAAAACTCTCTTCCCCCAATACCGCATTCGCTGTTATCCTTTCCTCATGAGATAAAAACTTTTGCGTAAGGTCAGTTAATAATACCATCTTTTTTGTGTAAGGTCAGTTATAATTATCCGCAATTATGCGGATAATTATAAATTTTAGAAAATTCAGCCATGGCCTCTTTTTGGAGTTCATCTGGGTTTTCATGGTATCTCGGAGAAAAGTGGAATATTACAAATTTCTTTGCATTTGCCAATCTTGCTATCATCCCTGCTTGTTTTGCGGTTAAATGTGCCTTTTTTTTAGCCAATTCTTTATCTCTTTCTAAGAAAGTAGCTTCTATAAAAAGAATATCTGAATCTTGTGCAAACTCTATTATCTTTTCTATGTTTTCTCTGCTACCGCTCACATCAGTTACATATGTGATCTTCTGGCCAGGAGTAATAATCGCGATCTCCTTGATAAGTTTTTGAAATGAAAATTTCTCTTCTTTTACTATCTTTCCTTTCTCTTCCCATGTAACAGTAAAATCCATATCTGCATCTTTGTTTTTATATATGGCCTCTTTAAACTTACTAAGCCAAGGTCCTACAGGCAATCCCAGTTTTTCTAATTTTTCTTTATTGATATTTATATGAAAGTTCTCTTTTATAGAAAAAGCAAGACATGGAATTTGATTATGTTCCAATATTGTAGTGCTTACAGAAAAGCCTGGTTCTTTCAGTAAGACACTATAAAAAGGACATCTCCTTTCCTGGTCTGATGCAAATCTTTTTCTGCATATATATTCTTTTCTTATTATTGAATCTTCTCTTATTTCATTTGCTATTATTTTAAAGTCGGTTATATAATTATAAACTAGATTCCATGTATAACCTGCCAGCTTTCCCTCTACATTTTTTAAGAATCCTGTTGGACCAAATAAACAGAGCTTTTTATTTCTGCCAAGGAATATCCTAAGTAACAGGTCAAATCCTATAAAATGATCCATATGCGTATGAGTCACAAATACATGGGTTATCTTAAGCATATCCCTTGCAGAAAGCTTTGATATATCTCCTAGATCAAACAGAATAGCCCTGCTTTGATACAAAAACTTTATAAAAAGAACAGGATCATAGAATGGATCATTCACAAGGCTGGCATGAAATATAGGTTTCATTTAATGATTATAGATCTTCAAGGTAATCCTTTAGTTTTTCCTTTAGGGAGTTGGGCCATTGATCCTTGCTTAAAAACGCTCTTACTTCCTCTTTTGTAAGTTTTTCTATTATATCCTTAGGCAATCTTCTGAGAACTTCAAGTCTTTCCATATCTATGTCCTTTATAAAGTCATCCTTCATCTTAAACCCCCATATCTTTTATTTGTTCTTTTGAAAGACCCCTTATCCTGTTTCCTCCGATAAGAAGTATCTGACAAGCAAGCTCAAAAAATACAGCCCTTTTGATCAATAAATCTATGTTATTTGCAAAAGTAACAAGACCATGGTTTTGCATGATTATCATGTTGTTTTGAGCTGCTTTCTCTGTAACCGCGTCTGCCAGCTGTTCTGATCCAGGTGGATAAAAAGGAACCTTAGCGATTGATCTTATGTAATATGGAACCTCTGGAATGATGTTAAAGTCTTCAGAGGAAAGCTCTGAACAGGCAACTGCTGTAGCATAAGGGGATTGAAAATGTAACACGGCATTGACATCATTTCTTACTTTGTATATACCTGCATGAAATCCGAATTCCACAGAAGGTTTAATGTCATTTAGAACTGTTCCATCCAGATTACATATTGAAACTTCGTTATCTATGAGTCTTTCCATCCATGAACCCGTAGCAGTAATAAGTATAGTATTATGATCTACTCGTAAGGATAGATTACCACTGCTGCATCTTACAAGACCGAGCTCTGCTATCTTATGGGCTGTGTCTATAAAAAGCTTTTTCAATTCATCCTTTATTTCTTTCATGCCTTAAATATTTTTTTGCTTTTTATCCCTCTTATTTGAAAGGCATTTCTTGTATCCAATATACACTGAGAATGTTTTTCAATAAAGCCGTAATCATACACAGAATGATCAGTTATAAGTATAATGAGATCAGAGCTACTTAGCACCTCTTCTGTCAACTCAACTGATTTCATGTCTATATCAGGATAATTTCTGTGTCCTCCACACCACGGCACAAACGGATCATTGTAATACACATCCGCACCGTATTTTTTTAATAGCTGGATTATTTTCAGTGCTGGTGATTCTCTCTGATCATCTACATCCTTTTTATACGCCACTCCAAGAATGAGTATTTTTGCTCCCTTAACTGTTTTTCCATGTAGGTTTAGCACTTGAAATGCCTTTTCTATCACATAATAGGGCATATAAGCATTTATCTCTCCTGCAAGTTCTATAAATCTGGTATTTAGCTCATATTCTTTTGCCTTCCAGGTAAGGTAAAAAGGATCAATAGGAATACAGTGTCCTCCAAGTCCAGGTCCTGGATAAAATGCTTGAAATCCAAAAGGCTTTGTTTTGGCAGCTTCTATTACTTCCCATACATCTATTCCCATTCTATCCAAAAGCATCTTCATCTCATTAACAAGCGCTATATTTACTGCTCTGTATATGTTCTCTAATAATTTTGCTGCTTCTGCCACCTTTGTAGATGAGACTGGCACAGTTTTTACAACTATCTGATCATACAGGTTTTTTGCCACTTCTAAGCATTTCTTTGAGTATCCTCCTACTATCTTTGGAATCTTAGAAGTAGAAAACTGTTTGTTCCCTGGATCTTCCCTTTCAGGAGAAAATGCAAGAAAAAAGTCCTCTCCAGCCTTTAGCCCTGATCTTTCAAGTATCTCTCTTAGATCCCCATCTGTTGTTCCGGGATATGTGGTAGACTCCAATACTACCAGCTGTCCTTTACGCAGATACTTAGATATAATCTCCCCTGTATTAAATACATATGTCATATTTGGTTCTCTGTGTTTTCCAAGAGGAGTAGGTACACAAATAATTATACAATCCACTTCTTTTAGTATTGAGAAATCTGAGGTAGGTTTAAAATTTGTTAGCACTTCCTTCAGCTTTTCTTCACTTATATGTTTTATATAGCTGTGTCCTTTTTTCAGCATTTCTACCTTTTTTTCATCTGTATCAAATCCTATAACCTGAAATCCTGCACCACAAAATTCCATAGCTAAAGGAAGTCCTACATATCCAAGCCCTATTATCCCTACTTTTGCTTTTTTTTCTTTTATTTTATTTATAATATCCTGCATATTAAAGTACCTCTTAATATTTTTTTTGAATTATTGCTTCCTAAATAGATATAAGATAAAAAAGGAAAGGGAGTGTCAAGAAAAAATAAGGAGAGTATGTCATGAAAAAGCCAGTAATGGTAATTCCAACTTATTGGAGAAGAGAGGAGGCTTTGGGCATAAAAGAGACAGATCTAATTTATGATCATCCTACCCCTCTGGATCAGGAAGGAACACTTAAAAGAGCAATAGAAAGTACAAATATATTAAAAAACAAGGATTTCTTGCTGGTTATTATTGGAGTTGCAAATGCAGAGGATGTGGAGCAAAGAGTAGAGGAGAAAGTGATCGATATAATAACCAGCTCAGATGTTGAGGTGCCAGTTTTCTTTTTTTCTCATTCACATCTGAAAAAACTGCTATTTGCACTCAAAGAGACCATAGGAGATACTCTGCTCTATCTTTTAAGCTTAAGAGGATATTCAAACATAAGAAATATGTGTTTATTTTTGACACACATGCTGGCTTCTGAAGTAGCAATACTAATTGACGATGATGAGGTCTTTGAAGATCCAGACTTTATGAAAAAGGCGCTGGAATTTGTGGGAGATAGAATTAATTCTGATTTTGTAGGAGCTGTGGCAGGATATTATATTCAGCCAGATGGAGGGTGGAAACTTAAGCCAAAGCAGGAGGAATGGGCAAGATACTGGAACACCACTGAAAAAATGAATGCCGCGTTTGAGCTGTTTATTGGCAGAGGGCCAAGGCTCAAGGTTACCCCGTTTGCATTTGGCGGAAACATGGTTATACACAAAGAAGTTTTTAGCAGGATTCCATTTGATCCAAATATAACTCGCGGAGAAGACATAGATTTTTTGATAAATATGCGGATGTTTAACTATAAATGCTACTTAGACAATACCCTTTCAATAAGACATTTGCCACCATCAAAGCCGCATCCTATTTGGAAGCAGATAAGACAAGATATATACAGATTTCTATATGAAAGAGAAAAGCTCAGAAAACAGAAAAGGATAGAAGGAATGTGTTATGTAAAGGCGGAGGACTTAGACCCATATCCAGGAGAGTTTTTAAAGGACAATTTAGAAGAAAAGATATATAAGGCAAGTCATGCATTAGCGCAACACTACAAGCAAAGAGATATGACCCAAGATGCACAAGAAGCACTTAAGAATATAGAAATTGCTAATAAATTTGAATGGTTAAAGAAAGACCCTTTTCTTCAGTTACTTAATCTAAAAAATGACTGGGAAACACTTATGAGAAGAATCGAAGATTCAGATGTGAGATCAAAAATAAGAGGGATTATTACCAAGGTAAAGTAGTGCTAAAAATGAGATTTGCTGTTCAGGTAAAAGAGCTTAGCAAGACATATGTGCAGGGATTTATTAAAAAGAAAAGAAAAAAGGCCTTAAAGAGTATAAGCTTGGATGTGCCAGAGGGGACAATATATGGAATCCTTGGCCCGAATGGAGCAGGAAAGACAACTTTGCTTTCTATTATTGCTGGTATCCTACTTCCCGATTCAGGTTACGTGAAAGTACTTGGTATGGATATGTGCAATAGCTCTAAATCCAGAGAAATCTGCAAAAAGATTAATATTTCTTCTGGACATGCGAATTTTCTTTGGAGCATGACAGTAAAAGAAAATCTGATCTATTATGCCATGCTGTATGGAATGTCTAAAAAAGAAAGAGAACACAGGGTTGAAGAGCTTATGGATCTCTTTTCCATAACACCTTACAAGGATGTCAAATTTGAGGAACTTTCCACGGGAACAAAACAAAGACTTTCCTTAGCCAAGGCCTTTTTAAACGACCCATCTCTTATCCTCTTGGATGAGCCAACTGTTGGGCTTGATCCTGATGTGGCAATGGGGATAAGAGAGATAATTAAATATTTTCATGAAAAAAAGAGGATCACTTTTATCATAACCACCCACAATATGGATGAGGCAGAGATATTATGTGATGAGGTTTTATTTATATTTAATGGCAAAATTAGGGCCAAAGGAGATCCTAATTCTTTAAAGAAAGGGATGAAGCTTGGTGATAAAATTTATATAGAATTTCAAAACGAAAATTTCATACCAACAGATTTTCATATAAATGGTCTTATTGAGGTGAACATATACCATAATCATGCTACCTTTGTAGTAGACAATTATAAGTTAAGACTTCCTGAACTTGTGAACGAACTCATGAAAACTAAGCTTAAAATCAAAAAGCTCGAAATAGAACAGGCGGATTTGGAGGATGTTTTCATTAACTTTGCGAGATGAGTTTATAAAAGCAAGTGCTTTTATCTTTAAAAACTGGATAATGGCCAA
>JAMOPX010000172.1 GCA_027064285.1 Desulfobacterales bacterium
TATGTTGTTATCAAAGGGAATATCAACATCCCTAAATCCAAACAGGTTTTTTATTTTAAAATGTTTAATCATCTTGTCTCCTTTAATAATATCGGCTATTAATGTTTTTTATAGTATTGCATAACGTTATCATATATTATATTGAACACAAAAATAAAATTTCATATTTTTATTTTGTTGTCAATTAAAAAAATTATGAAAAAAGAGATTGATAAATGAAATGATGCAGTATAATACTATATTAAATAACATTATGCTGCATCATCAATTTTTGAAATTTTTTTTGAAAAACTGACCTTACGCAGAAATTTCTGTCTTATCTGTATGCAGTATAGGAGTAATACCAATACTGATTTAAAATAACCCTTTAGGAAAGTTTGGAGAAAGTGTAAAAGCATTCTTAGATAACTCAAAAGCTTCTTCTATAGCTAAGTTCTTAGAAAAAAAATAAGAGAAGCAAATAAAAAATATAAAGCAATAGTAGCAGTAATAGACAATTTTCCAGCACATAAAAGTAAACTTGTAAAACAAAAAGCAGCTGAGTTAGATATTTACCTTGTTTATCTTCCACCTTACTCACCACAGCTAAATCCTATTGAATATATTTGGAAAAGCATAAAAAGAGTGCTTTCTTTAGTTTTTGTGAGAAACTCGGAGGAAATGAAAAAGGTTATATCACAAGCTTGGAATAAGTTATGTAAAAAAATAAGTTTTGCCAAAAGCTGGATAGAAAAATTTTTAAAAGGCACCAAGTATTATATGGAATTATGCGGATAACTATATATGGAAATTTCTTAAAGAGGTATTTTAAACCAGTATTGGTATAATTCCTTGCGCATCTTTTGACTTGCTGGTATCCTTTTCATAAGCTATTTCCTCCTTTATATTTCTGTTTCGGGTGGCCTTACAATTATAACCTTAGGCCACCTTTTTTACAGGAATTATTAGGATATGACCGATGAGGACTTGACCCTATGTTGATTCTTTTTTATAAGCATAAAAACTTCTCAAAGGAGTAGAATATGGTGGAAGTTGTAAAATTAGAATTCAAAGGAAAAATATATGAATTTCCTATTATATCTGGGACAGAAGGAGATATGGCAATAGATATAAGAGGCCTACGGAAAAAGACAGGCCTTATAACTTATGACCCAGGACTTGCAAACACAGGGGTGTGCAAAAGCAAGATAACATATCTTGACGGTGAAAAAGGGATACTTAGATACAGGGGTTATCCTATAGAAGAACTTGCTGAAAAGTCCACATTTGTAGAGACTGCCTATCTTCTTATAAATGGAGAGTTGCCAACTGAAGAAGAACTAAAAAATTTTTCTATAAAGTTAAATGATCACTCTCTGGTACATGAAGATATGAGAGAATTTTTTGAAAACTTTCCCAGAAGGGCTCATCCTATGGGAATACTCTCTTCTATGGTAACTGCATTAAGAGAGTTTTATCCCGAGCTAAAAGAAGGAGGCAAAGAAGAAATAAATACTACGTTTGCAAGGCTTCTTTCAAAGGTAAGAACTATGGCTGCTATGGCATATAAGATCTCTCGAGGACATAAGGTAGTATATCCAAGACATGATCTTTCTTATTGTGCCAATTTTCTAAACATGATGTTTGATTCTCCTGTAAAACCTTACATCATAGATGATGATGTGGTAAGAGCCCTCAATGTGTTCTGGATCTTACATGCAGATCACGAGCAAAATTGTTCTACTGCAGCAGTAAGACTTGTGGGAAGCGCAAAGGTAAATATATATGCTGCTATTTCCGCTGGTATATCAGCCCTTTGGGGGCCACTTCATGGCGGGGCAAATCAGGCAGTGATTGAGATGCTCAGGGAGATATATGAAAGTGGCGGTGATCCTAAGCCATTTATTGAAAAGGCAAAGGACAAAAATAATCCTTTTAGACTTATGGGATTTGGTCACAGGATATATAAGACATATGATCCAAGAGAGAAGATTATGAAAAAGCTCTGCCATAAGATTTTAGATAAATTTAAAATAGATGATCCTCTATTGGATGTTGCAAAGAAGCTAGAAGAGCTGGCTGTAAAAGATCCTTATTTTCAGGAAAAGAGGCTTTATCCAAATGTGGATTTTTATAGTGGGATATTTTTGAGAGCAATAGGAATACCTGAGAATATGTTTACTGTTATGTTTGCTATAGGAAGACTACCAGGTTGGTTAGCTCAATGGAAAGAAAGCATGGAAGACCCCCATAACAGACTTTATAGACCTCGCCAGCTATACATAGGTCCTTCTGAAAGGAAATATATATCTATAGAAAAGAGAGGGAAACTAACAACTACTGAATCCGCATGAGTAGCATTTCATACATCCCTCTTCAAAGCTCAATTTTTCTCCACATTCAGGACATCTTCCCCCTGTGAGATCATTTTCTTGTCTCAAACGAGTTTTTTTCTTCTCCTCCTTTTTCTCTTTTATATATTTTTTTTCAAGCACGCGAGCAATTGCATCTGGTATAGATAATACAAGCCCATCTTTCTGAAATACAGGATGTTCCCCTCCTATTCCTTTTAACTGATCTACTATCTCTTCTACACTTACCCCTGCCCTAAGACATAGAGAAATAAGCCTTCCTATTGCTTCTGTCTTTGCAGTAGTAGATCTTCCAGATTTTCCGATTATAGCAAATACTTCAAATGGTTTTCCTTCATATTCAGTAACTGTAATATAAAGGTTTCCCATACCTGTAGTTACTTTTGTAGTAAAACCTGGCAATGTTTCTGGTCTTTCTTTTACCCAGACCTCTTCCTGTCCCCTTCTTGCTTTATCTTTTGCTAATGTGAGAACCTGATTCTGTTTGCTCCCATCTCTGTATATGGTTATACCTTTTAATCTGAGTTTATATGCTAAGTCATAGACCTTTTTTACATCTTCCACTATAGCATCGTGAGGAAGATTTACAGTCTTAGATACAGCGTTATCTGTATATTTTTGGAATGCTGCTTGCATCTTGACATGCCATTCCGGAGCTATATCATGAGCAGTTACGAATACCCTTCTTATATCCGCTGGAATTTCTTCCATATCTTGGATGCTTCCTTTTTCTACAATCTTCTCCATAAGCTCTTTTGAGTAGAATCCTTTTTCCTTTGCCACCTTTTCAAAGTAGGGATTTAGTTCTAAAAGTCTATCATTATCCATCACATTTCTTACAAAACAAAGTGCAAATGCTGGTTCTATACCACTTGAGCATCCAGCAATGATACTTAGTGTTCCTGTAGGTGCTATGGTAGTAACAGTTGCGTTTCTATATCTGCAATCTAGTCTGTTCTTGTATATACTTTTATCAAAATTTGGAAATACTCCTCTTTTCTCTGCCAATTCCTTTGATGCTTCGTGAGCCTCTTTTTGGATAAAGCTCATTATTTCTTCTGCTAACAAAAGGGCATCTTCTGAGTCATAAGGAATCATGAACTGAAATAGGACATCAGCAAAACCCATCACTCCAAGACCTATTTTTCTGTTTCCTCTTACCATTTCCTCTATTTTGGGAAGAGGATATTTTGATACATCAATTACATTGTCTAAGAAACGAACCGCATACCATACAGTCTCTTTTAATGCCTCATAATCTATCTTTAGTCTTCCATCTTTTTCTTTTACCACAAATTTCGCCAAGTTTATTGAACCTAAATTGCAAGCTTCATAAGGAAGAAGAGGCTGTTCGCCACAATCCATACTTAATATTCCATTAGTTATCCATGTATAATTTGGTGGAGCAGTTATATCAAAGACTTCTTCTTCTCCATCTTCTTCTATGCTTATAATTTCTTGATACTCATATCTTTTCAGAGTTGAGTATGTATTTTTGTTTTTTGTAAATTCATCGATCTCTTCTTTCTTTTTTCCAATAAATCCTATCTTTTCAAGAAATAGATTTACCCTTTCTCCAGAAATCAAAATTCTATAAGTAGAGTTAGTTTTTGTTAATGTAGTTGGAATACCAAGATAAAGCAAAAGGATTTGAACTTGTTTTAAAAGTTTTTTTGAGGAGGAAGAAAGAGCAACTGTAACAGTTCCATTTGATTCATAAACTGTTCCATCAGAGGAGAATATTCCTCTAAGAAGAGCTTTTATAGCTTCAGTATCTTCACTTAAGAATTTTGTAGGGATTTCCTTTTCTATGCTCTTGGAAGTCTCTATCCCAAAAATTTCCCTTATTTTATCTGCAACTTGTTTTACATGAGTATCTATTATAAACTGATTTTCTCTACTTATAATGTAAGAGGAACCAGCATATCTTTTAAGTATTGGTGAAAAATAATTTACAAGCTCTAAATCACCTCCTATATGCAAGGATACATGGTTTGAATTGCTTAAAGAGCCATCTCCGATAAAATATCCGATAAGTTCAAAGAATTCTATTTCATCTTTTGATTTATTAGATTTCATCTCTGGACAGCTTAAAGGGACAAAAACCTTATCATGAATTTTTAAATCTTTTACTTCTCTCCATCCATGCTCTGTCATAAATTTATGTTCCGCTGTTACCCTAATCTCTAATCCAGACCTTAAGGTAACTTTATATATCTTTCTAACTCCATTATTTATGACCTTCTCTATTTTATTCCATCCTTTGCCATCCCATACTTTCATTCCTTTCTTAAGATTTCTTGCTTCAATAAGCCCTTTATCTGTAACTACAAGTGTATCCCCAACAACACAAGGATTGGTGCTTTCTATCTCTCCCAGCTCTGGTGTAGGATTATCTTCATTTATTCTATCTATAAACACAATCCCCGGATCACCTGTCTCCCAAGCACATTCTATCATTGCTTTATATACTTCCCTTGCATTCAGCTCTCCTGCCTTTTTTCCTGTTCTTGGATCAATGAGATCATAGTTTGTGCCTTCCTGAACTGCTTTCATAAATTTATCTGTTACTGCCACAGATATATTGAAATTATTTAATTCATTTGTATCTTTCTTGCTATAGATAAACTCCATTATATCTGGATGATCCACCCTTAGGATCGCCATATTTGCTCCTCTTCTTGTGCCTCCCTGTTTCACCTGTTCTGTAGCAGTATTAAATATTTTCATAAATGAAACCGGGCCAGATGCAACACCACCTGTAGTTCCTACCCTGCTATTCTTTGGCCGAAGTTTTGAAAAAGAAAATCCTGTTCCACCTCCGCTTTTATGAATCAGGGCCGCATACTTCAGGGCATCAAAAATCCCTTCCATGCTATCTTCTACAGGTAGTACAAAACATGCAGCAAGCTGTCCTAATTCTCTGCCTGCATTCATAAGGGTAGGAGAATTGGGAAGGAACTTAAGCTCACTCATCATTTTGTAAAATATTTCTTCTATGTGACTTACCTCTTCAGGGGTAGCTCCATATTTTTCCTCTGCCAGTGCTATATGATGAGCTACCCGTCTGAACATATCTTCCGGAGTCTCTATCACATTTCCATTTTCATCAGTTTTAAGATATCTCTTTTTCAAAACTCTAAGTGCATTTTCATTTAAAGGCAGTCTTGTTTCTTTAAAAATAGAGATATCTATCTTTATTTTGCTTTTCTTAATTATTCCATATTCTATAAGCTTTGCTTCTATCATCTTTTCTATCATCGATACAGAAATTATCTTCAAATCTATTTTTTGGAGTTGTTCTTTTAAAAAACGGGTTATACTTAGAGCCTTGTCCTGATCAATTCCTTTTTTTTCTGTGAGAAACATAGCCAGTTTTTTATCCCATCCATTAACCCCCAGATCCACCTTTTCCTCTTCTGAGATGAGCAAAGTTTTGCCAGACATATCTGTCCTCCTTTATATTGTGTCCTTTATCAATATACACACAATATATAGTATGTCAAGCAGAAGTGTAAATAATAAGACAGCAATTCTTGGTAAAAGATATAGTATTCCGCAAAGTTTGATATAATAAAAATGCTTGGTGTTTCCCGTTCTCTGACATAGCAATGGGGAAAATCCGAAGCTGAATCACTTCCAGAACCTAAGGTTTCTAACGAGATCAAAGAAATAGAATTTGACGCGATGTGGCATTTTATTCAGTCAAAAAAACAATATGGATCATCAAAGCGGTGGATCATAGTCAAGGCAAACTATTACCTCTGTTATTAGGAATCGTGATGCTTCAACTTTCAGACGATTATATCAAAAAATCAAACACTTCTTTAAGTGAACACTCTCAAAAAAAGCTCTGCTTCTATACATTAGAATTTTACACTTTTAATGATTTCTTCATAGTCTTTTATCTCTTCTTCTGTGAGTCTTTTTCTAAACAAGTCTTTTCTGACTAATATAGGAATATCCCTGTTCAATGCTAATGCAACACTGTCACTTGGTCTGCTGTCTACCCTGTGTTCCATTCCTTCTACCTCGAACACCACATTGGCATAGAAGGTATCTTCCTTCAGGTCATTGATTTCTACTCTTAGGAATTTTACATTGGATTTTTCAAGTATGCTTATATATAAATCATGGGTAAGAGGCCGTTTTGGCCTTATAAGATTTTTTTCCTTAGCAATTGCTGCAAACTCCGCATCACCCACAAACATAAGAAAATAGCGTTCAGCATCTGGGTGCTCTTTCAATATCACCATATTTCCTCTCTCAGGGTCGCTTTCTAAAATAACCTCTTTTATAAGAACAGATTCTGTTTCTTGCATGTTGTTCATGCTTCCTCTCTTCCTCCTTCTTCCTCCTCTTTACCAAACTCGCTTAAAATATGGGCAAATTCCTTAAGCCTATCATCTATCTTTCTGAACAGAGTCCCTTCAGGATATGTGCCATCTGGCTGAAGTTCTCCTGCTTTCATGCCTGTAAGTATCTCAATGCCTTCTTCTACCTTAGATATAGGCCATATATGGAATTTTCCTTCTTTAACACTATCAACAAGCTCTTTCTTTAGCATAAGATGCTTTATATTTTTTTCTGGTATAATTACTCCTTGTTTTCCATTCAGGCCCTTTCTTTTACATATATCGTAAAAAGCCTCTATCTTCTTTGTTACTCCTCCTACAGGCTGAATCTCTCCTTTTTGGCTTACAGATCCTGTTACTGCAATACCTTGATATATAGGCACATCTGCCAATGCACTGAGTAGCGCAAAAAGCTCTGCGCTGGAAGCACTATCTCCTTCTATAAGACCATAGCTTTGTTCAAAGCACAAGGTAGCTGTTAAAGAAAGCAGCTTATTATGTGCAAATCTCTCCCTGATAAAGCCGGAAAGGATCATAACCCCTTTTGTATGAATCTTTCCGCTCAGACGAGATTCTCTCTCAATGGCAATTACTCCTTCTCTTCCCACCGAGACAGTTGCTGTTATTCTGTTAGGTCTTCCAAATTCATGGTCTCCTGTCATAAGTATGGACAGACCATTTACTTGGCCTATCTTTTCCCCATCTGTTTCTACCCAAAATATATCCTTTTCTATGAGCTCTTTTATTTTCTCTTCTATAAGATTTGCCCTATATATCCTTTTTTGAATTGCCTTTTCTACATGTTCTCCATTTATGAACCTTGCATCTTCAAGGTCTGCATAATAGTTTGCTTCTATCAGAAGATCTTTTATATCTCCCAGTTCTAAAGAAATCTTTTCCTGATCTTCTGTTTGTTCCATACTATATTCTACAAGTCTTGCTACTCCGGTTCTCTCTACATGTCTTATGTTGTTTTCTCTGCAAAATCTTGCCACCATTTGAGCAAACTTAACTAATATATCCTCTTTTCTGTCTAAGCTGTCATCCATGTGAGCTTTTACTTTAAATAACTTTGGAAATCGGTCATCAAATAGATGTAAGAGTTCGAATAGAAAAGGATCTCCTGTAAGCACAATCTTTATATTTAAAGGTATAGGTTCTGGTTTTATTGTCCTTGTGCTGAATATTCCATATAATTCTCCGAGATCTTCTATCTTTATCTCCTTGTCTCTTAAAGCGCGTTTAAGTGCCTCCCATGAAATATACCATCTTAAAAGGTCAAGAGCCTTCATTATAAGATAACCACCATTTGCCTTGTGAAGAGAGCCTGGTTTTATCATAGTAAAATCTGTGAAAAGAGCTCCTAACATAGCTTGTCTTTCAATAGTGCCAAACAAGTTTGGGTACGCAGGATTAGATTCTATTATTACGGGGGCTCCTTTTAATTCGGAGTTGTCTACCATAACATTTACATCATATCTTCTGCGAAGGGACTCTTTTGTGATAGATGGGATTGGAATCTGTCCAGGAGAAGGCTCTGGTTTTTTTATAAAATCATCAATGTTTTCTATTATATCTTCTTGGACTGATTTTAGATATTCTATTACTTCCTTTTCATCTCCATATTTTTCAAAATATGGCTCCATATGTTGAGATACAATAAAAAAGGCTGTGTCTTTTTTTAATTTATCTCTGCCTTTTTTTAATTCTGCTTCTTGCTCTCTTATCTTTCTGACTGCTTCTTTCATTTTTTTGTGTAATTCGTCACTTTTTTGCTTTAATCTCTCTTTTTCTTCTTTGGATAGCTCAGCTAATTCTTCCTGTGTAATAGGAGCACCATCTTTACCTGCGGGAACAATCAACATGCCCATATGAGATACCTGTAGCAAAAAGCCTTCCTGTTCCACTTCTTTGGATAAGGATTCAATTACACCTGCTCTTTTTCTTTCAAACTCTCTTTTAAGTTTTTCTTCACTTGCTTTATAATCCTCACTTTCAAACACCTGAGGAAGTTTATTTTCTAAGGTTTCAATAAGTTCCTGCATATCTTTTTTTAATTCTTTACCTCTGCCCGCACTTATCTTAAGACTTTTTGGTTTATCCGGTTCTTTAAAGTTATTCACATAGCACCAGTCAGGTGGTACTGGCTCTTTCTTTGCTTGTTCTTCTAAGTAAACCTTTGCTATATATGTAAGTCCTGCCTTAGGAGGACCTGCTATATAGATATGGTAATCACTTGCTTTTATGCCTATTCCAAATTTTATCGCATCCTTTGCTCTTTCCTGTCCAAGTACTGGCTCCTCTGGCAAAGAAAGTTCTTCTGTACTGTTAAAGGAAAGCTCATTAGGATCAATCACCGCTCTCAATCTTTCTATAGAAACCTCTGGAAACTCTGCCATGCCTTCCTGGTTAACAAAACCGCACATTAGTGCAGCTTTGGGTGGGGTATTTGTATTCCGCCTCTTCAGGATGGCCAGCCCCACCTGGCGGTTTTTGGCCATCCATAGCCCCTGCACCAGGTGCAGGAACTA
>JAMOPX010000173.1 GCA_027064285.1 Desulfobacterales bacterium
AGGAAGATGCTATTGAGTTTATATCAGAAATCTCCAATGGAGATGCAAGACAGGCTCTCAGTATATTGGAAAGAGCATTTGATGCTTTTGATGGAAAGATCAGTTTATCTATGATCAGAGAGATTCTGAGTGAAAGGCACATAAGGTATGACCAGAGAGGAGATGAACATTATGAGACCATAAGTGCTTATATAAAGTCTATGAGAGCAGGTGATGTGGATGCAGCCCTTTACTACCTTGCCAGAATGGTAGAGGCAGGAGAAGATCCAAAGTTTATCGCAAGAAGGATGATTATCTTTGCCTCAGAAGATATAGGTATGGCTCAGCCAACAGCTCTTGTGGTTGCCAATGAGGTATTTAAGGCAGTGGAAGTGGTGGGATATCCTGAATGTGCCATAAACCTTGCTCATGGAACAGTATACCTCACCCTTGCAAAAAAAGACAGATCTGCATGTGAAGCCTATTTCAGGGCAGTAGAGGATGTGAAAAGATATGGAAATCTTCCTATACCACTTGAGCTGAGAAATGCTCCCACCCAGCTTTTAAAAGACATGGGTTATGGAAAAGGATATGAGATGTATCCGAAAGGGAAAAGCCTCCTTCCAGAGAAGATAAGGGGTAGAAAGTACTACAGAAAGTGAAAATAATAATCGAAACAAAGTTGCAATGTGAACAAAAAAGGGGGGTAATTTATTGTCCAAATATTGGGGAGCATCTCACAAAAAAAATTGGGGTCATCTCAGACAAAATTTTTATTTCCAAAGCCTTATAAGTCTTCGCATACATGAAGGGTGTTTAAGCTTACGCAAAGCTTTGGCTTGAATCTGACGGATACGTTCACCAGAAAGAGAGAATTCATCTCCTATTGATTTGAAAGTCCTCTCTTTTCCATCTATTAATCCAAACCGAAGAAGTAGGATTTTCTCCTCACGTGGAGTAAGAGTTTTAAGAACTGTCCAGAGTATATAAGACTTTTCTTTTGTATATTTCTTCAGCCACTCGGCACATTCTTCGGGAGAGTATGGTTTATCAAAAATAGCGCAGAGAAGCTTGAATATACCTTGTGGATAGTAGCCTATATCGAAGTTGTTATTGCTTCCGCTCGCTTCTTTCATAGGTCACTGATATAGTATTATTTGGACGACAAATTATACCAATACTGATTTTAAAATAACCTTTTAGAAAAGTTTGGATGTAATTTTATTACCACTAAAGAAATTGTTGGGTAATAGCTCTCCAGTCAAAAATTTATAAAAAGAATATCTAATTGGTATTGGTATTACTATTTTTTACTTAATACTACAACTCTATTCTAAACTGTTATGATGAAATAGTCATATTCAACAGCTACTACTCTTTCTCGAGCTCAGCATCTAGTTTTGATTTAAACCCAGAAAATTTTCCTTTTCTTAGCACTCCAAAAAAATTGTCAAAGTCTACTGGTGTTAAAAAAGTATAG
This sequence comes from Desulfobacterales bacterium, assembly GCA_027064285.1. Lineage (GTDB taxonomy): Bacteria > Desulfobacterota > DSM-4660 > Desulfatiglandales > JALVZP01 > JALVZP01. The sequence goes on from JAMOPX010000173.1 coordinate 1,460, forward strand.
TTTCCCGCAAAATTTGATATAATAAAGATGCTATGAGAGGGGAACGTGTTAAGATTAAGAATGTAAAAGAGATAAAAGACAGATTAAAAGCTGAGAAAGAAGGCAATACTAAAGTAAGGCTTATATTTCTTAATCTTATAGCACACGAAGGAGTAAATTTTAAGAAGGCGTGTGAGTGTTGCGGGATAGCGGAATCGACGGGATATTCATGGATAAGGGAATGGAATGGTGAGGGGTATAAAGGGATAAAGAGCAAGAAAGGGAAAAGA